>NZ_BAAJYR010000551.1:0-1877 GCF_057546605.1 Acidovorax sp. KPB24-03
CTGGAGGCCATGGAGGTGAACAGTTCCGCATGGCCGGGCAGGGCGGCGGTGGCGAGCAGCGAAGACACGCACGCGGCGCGAACGAAGGCAATCAGGGGCATGGCAATCCTCGGGGCCGCGGCGGGCAGGGGGGCGGGGTGGGTGGGGATCATGGCGGCGTTCACTGGAACTGGGCGGTGAGTTCCTGCGCGCCCTTTTCGATGCCGGCCTGCGCCGCATCCAGGGTGCCGAAGGTCGCGCCGATGTTCAGCGCGTTCGGGTATTGCTTGGTGACGAAGGCGTCGAGCAGCTGGTTCGACACCGCATCGAAGATCTCCACGGCGTAGCTGACCGAGCCGGTGAAGGTGCCTTCCTTGCCGCGAATGCCCTGCACCAGGTTGTAGGGTCCGCCGCCGATGTCGAAGCGCGTGAAGGTGCTCAGGCCCCGCGTGGTGAGCCTGGCGCCGGTGAGCGTCACGCGCAGGCGCAGCGTGGCGGGGGCGGGCTGGGCCACGATCTGAAAGCGCGTGGCCAGCCGCGCCGTGAACTGCCGGCGCATGTCGCCAGCCAGCTGGCGCCGCTGGGCCTCGGGCACGTCCTCGAACTGGTGGTCGGGCCCGGAGTAGATCACGATGGGGTCGAGGATCACCTTGGTGTACTGGCTCCAGTCCCGGTGCGATGCCACGCGGTAGGGAATGCGGCCGGTGTCGTCGTCCAGGTTGGGCCGCAGCTGGGGCGCGGACTGCAGCCCGGTGTAGGCGATGGGCTGGGTGCTGGCGCAGCCGGCCAGGGCGGCAAGGCACAGCAGGGGCAGGAGCACCGCGGGGCGCAGAAAAGGGGTGGCATGCATGGAGCTTCTCCAAAAGAAAGGGACGAAGGGGGTCCAGCCCCGGGCCGAGGGGCCAGGGGATGGGGCTATAACTGAACATTAATGTACGGTATAGTATGATTTGCCCGAGGGAGCCCTGTCAAGTAAAGAGTACAAGTTAGTTCACTTTTGGAGATGCGAATGCGGGTCAGGACCCAGGCGCGGCGGGATGCCATCGTGGAAGCGGCGGCCAAATTGTTCGAGGAGGTGGGGTACGAGGCGGCGTCGATGAACGAGCTGGCCAAGCGGCTCGGGGGCTCCAAGGCCACCCTCTACGGCTATTTCCCGTCCAAGGAGCCGCTGTTCGTCGCCGTGGTGCAGTCGCTGGCGACCTCTCACCTGGCCGACGCCACCTCCCACCTGCTGGCGGCGCTGGAAACACGCCCGCCGATGCGGCCCACGCTGACCCGGTTCGGGGACGAGGCGCTGCAGGTGATGCTGAACGACCGCCGCGCGCTCTCGGTGTACCGCATGGTGCTGGCGGACGCGGGCCGCTCCAACATCGGCGAGCTGTTCGACGGCGCCGGCCCGCGCCAGTGCATCGACGCGCTCACCCGCTTCATGGGCGCCGCCATGGCGCACGGCGAGGTGTGCGAGGGCGATCCCCAGGTCATGGCGATGCAGTTCATGGCGTTGCTCACCGCGGAAACCGGGCCGCGCCTGTACCAGCAGGACCCACCGGCCGTCTCCGTCGCCGACATCCACGCGCGGGTGGTTCGGGCCGTGGACTTCTTCCTGAGGGGCGCGGCCCCCGGGCGCTAGGCGCGACCCGAAGCGCGCCGGCATGCCCTGCGGCGCCGACGCCGGTTCGGCGTCTTGTCCTGCGCATTTGCCGGGGTCGTGGGCCAGTGCGGTCGGCTCAGCCGTCGTTCAATAGGGCCATCCCCCGCCGACCCTTCTCTTTGGCCCCTTCGCCTGGAACCCGAATGTCCGCCTTGCCGTCCCGCACCGAGTCTCCCGCCGCACCGCCGCCGTCCTTGCCGGGCGGCGATTCGCCCACCCACCGCGCGCACAGCGCCTCGCGCGCGCC
>NZ_BAAJYR010000552.1:0-1872 GCF_057546605.1 Acidovorax sp. KPB24-03
GTGCCCGTGATGATGGGCTCCGGCGTGTTCGCCGGGGCCTTCACGCTGGAGCATGCGCTAGCCCAGCGCGATGCGCAGGGCACCAGCGTGGCCGAGGCGCTGGCCGCCATCGGGTACGCCGGCACGCCGGCTCCCACGCCCGCGGTGGGTGCGTATTTCGAGGCGCACATCGAGCAGGGGCCGGTGCTGGAGGCCAACGACTGCGTGATCGGCGTGGTGCAGGGCGCACTGGGCCAGCGCTGGTACGACGTGACCGTGCAGGGCATGGAGGCCCACGCCGGCCCCACGCCGATGGAACTGCGCCGCGACGCGCTGCTGGCGGCGAGCCGCCTGGTGGCCGAGGTCAATCGCATCGCCCTCGACCACGCCCCGCATGCGCGCGGCACGGTGGGCGTGCTGGACGTCTTCCCCAGCTCGCGCAACGTCATCCCCGGCAGCGTGCGCATGACCGTGGACCTGCGTGCCGCCGACGACGCGGTGCTGCTGCAGATGGATGCGGCCCTGCGCGCCGCCTGCGAGCGCATCGGCGCGGCCCACCGCACGCCGGTGGCCGTGGAGCAGGTCGTGTACTTTCCGCCGCAGCCCTTCGCCCCGGCACTGGTCGAAGGCGTGCGCGCCGACGCCAGGCCCTGGGCTACACCGCCATGGACGTGGTGAGCGGCGCCGGGCACGACGCCGTGTATCTGGCGCGCCTGGCGCCCACCGCCATGGTCTTCGTGCCTTGCGCGGACGGCATCAGCCACAACGAGATCGAAGACGCCCGGCCCGAGCATCTGGAGGCCGGCTGCAACGTGCTGCTGCAGGCCATGCTGCGCAGCGCGGGGGTGGCGGCATGAAGATCCTGATCGCGCGGCTCAACCACGAGACCAACACCTTCTCGCCCGTTCCCACGCCGCTGGAGGCCTTTTCGCCCGCCTATGGCGCGCAGGCGCTGCAGGAGAACGAGGGCATGCGCACGGCCATGGCGGCGTTCATCGACCTGGCCAAGGGGCTGGGCGCCACACTGGTCACGCCCGTGTCGGCCATGGCCAACCCCAGCGGGCCGGCGCATGCCGCGGCCTACGATGAACTGACCCGCCGCATCGTGGACGCCGCCCCGGGCTGCGATGCCATCCTGCTGGACCTGCACGGCGCCATGGTGGCCGAGAACAGCCCCGACGGCGAAGGCGACCTGCTGGAGCGCGTGCGGGCCGCCGCACCGGGCGTGCCCGTCGGCGTGGCGCTGGACCTGCACGGCAACATCACCCCCAAGATGGTCGCCAATGCCGATGTGATGGTGGGCTTCAAGACCTACCCGCACATCGACATGTACGAAACCGGCGAGCACGCCGGGCGCCTGCTGCTGGCCATGCTGCACGGCCAGGCGCGCTACACCGTGCGCTGGCACCCGCTGCCCATGATGGGCCACACGCTGCGCAGCACCACGCTGCAGGGTGCCATGCTGCGCGCGGTGGACGCGGCCCGCGCGGCCGAGGCCGGCGGCATTCCGGCGGTGACGGTGTTCGCCGGCTTTTCGCTCGCCGATATCGAGGCGCCGTGCATGAGCGTGGTGGTCACGGCCCCGGCCGACGATCCCGAACCGGCCCAGGCGGCCGCCGACCGCATCGCTGCCGCCATGTGGAGCGAGCGCGCCGAGTTCGTCTACGACAGCGAGCCGCTAGATCAGTCCCTGCAGCGCGCGCAGGCCCTGGCCGTGGGCGCGGACCGCCCCGTGCTGCTGCTGGACCACAGCGACAACTGCATGTCCGGCGGCACCTGCGATGCCATGGACGTGCTGCAGGCGGCGCTCGCCAACGGCCTGCAAGACATCGCCGTGGGCCCGCTGTGCGACCCCGGGGCGGTCGCCGAACTGGTGGCGGCCGGCGTCGGTCG
>NZ_BAAJYR010000553.1:0-1853 GCF_057546605.1 Acidovorax sp. KPB24-03
CCCGCGCGATGGCCACGCGCTGCTTTTCTCCGCCGGACAGCTGCGCGGGCCGCATGCTGGCGCGGTGCGACAGGTCCACCTCGTCCAGGGCGCGGCGGGCGCGCTTTTCGCTCTCGCGGTCGCTCAGGCCCAGGTAGCCCAGCGGCAGCTGCACCTGTTCCAGCGCCGTTAGGGCGGGAAACAGGTTGAAGCCCTGGAACACGAACCCCGTGTGGTGCAGTCGAAAGCGCTCGAGCGCGCGCACGCTGAGCGCGCCCAGGTTCTCGCCCAGGGCGATGGAATGGCCTGCGTCCGCCCGCTGCAGGCCGGACAGCAGCGACAGCAGCGTGCTCTTGCCGCAACCGGAGGGGCCGGAGATGAGCGTGAGCTCAGCCGGGTAGATGGACAGCGTGAGGCCTTCGATGACCTGCACGCGCACGACACCCGACACGAAGGACTTGTGCACCTGCACCGCCTGCAGGCTGGGCGTGAGGCGGGGGGCTTCGGGAGCGGTGCCGTGGTTCATCGCAGGAGCAGGGCCGGGTCGGCCCGCAGCAGGCCACGGATGGCGAAGAAACCCGAGAACAGGGCCACGATCCCGACCAGCACCGCGCAGGCGGCGGCCACCCGTGGCGTCATGGCGACCGGCACGCCATAGGCGGCTGCCACCCCCAGCAATGCGGCGCTGGTGGCGCCGGCGACCAGCAGGCCCAGCCCGCCGATCCAGCAGGCCTGCTCGATCACGAGCCGGCCCAAAGCGCCGCGGCTGGCGCCCAGGGCGTTGAGCACGGCGTATTCGCGCGCCGTGCCGGCCACCACGCCCATGAGCGACTGGCTGGTGACCACGGTGCCGACGAGGCACACGACGATCACCATGAACAGCACGGCCACGCCGGCGCCGGTGTCGAACATCCAGTACAGCTGCGACCGGCGAGAGAACTGCCGGGCCGTCCACACCTCGAACGGGCCGAAGCCCGGGCCGCCCTGCGACAGACGGGCCTGGGCGGCCGCGGCGTCCGCCGGGCTGCGGGTGCGTGCCACCACATAGGTGCTGCCGGAGCCGGCTTCGGCACCGGCGATCTCGCGCGCGGTGTCCAGCGAGGCCAGCACGTTCACCCCACCCAGGCCGCGCAGGCCGTCCACGGCCGCGGCCACGCGCACCGGGTGGCTGTTGATCCACGCGGTCTGGCCGACCCGCACGCCCAGCGTGTCCAGATCGGCCCGGTCCACGATCACCGCGCCCGGCTCGCGCAGCGCATCGCGCTGCCACGGGGCGATGAGGCGGGCGAACAGCATGCCGTCGGGCGCGCTGCGGATGCCCGAGACATAGACCGAGATGCCGCCCGCGCCCGCCTGGGCGCTGCGCCAGTCGCCATCGACCCAGAGGTAGGGCTCGACGGCGGTCACGGCGGGGTCCATGCGCATCCGGCTTTCTACGTCGCGGCCGATGGCGCGGCCGAAGTTCACGCTCTGCGTGCCCGGGTAGCCGGCCCAGAGATCGGCCGTCGAGGCCCGCACGTAGACGGCGGCGCTGCCGAAGATGCCGAGCACCAGCGCGGCCTGCACCATCAGCAGCAGGCCGGAGAACCCCACGGCGAACACCGCCGGCACGAACCGGCGCCATTCGTGCACCAGGGTCTTGCGGGCCAGTGGAATCATGGCGCGGTCCCCGAGATGTTCTCCGCGATGTGCGTGGCCTCGGGCGCGGCCGCTCCCACTTTGGGCTCGGCCGGCGGCAGCGGCGCGCCGCCCAGGGCTTTGTAAAGGGCCACGAAGGCGAGGGCGCGGGCGTCCTGCGCGGTGTCCCATTCAGCGGCGGCCTGCAGTTCGGCGCGCCGCTGCGGCAGGCCGTCGTATTCGCTGGCCAGCCCGAG
>NZ_BAAJYR010000554.1:0-1850 GCF_057546605.1 Acidovorax sp. KPB24-03
CAAGGGCGCCGGCAAGCCCGTCAGGCCGCGCTAGCCGGCGCGACGCCCTGCGCCGCGCGCAGCTTCTTGCGCACCAGTTGGATGTGGTTGCGCAGCGCGTACAGCTCGTCGGCATACGACAGCGGCACGCTCACCTTTTCCACCTGCGCTTCCAGCCGGTCTAGGGCCTCGTGCAGCGCCTGGGGCGCGGATTGTCCGGCGTCCATTTCGTCCTCGATCTCGCGCAGGCGGCCATACCAGCGGAACACGCGCGAGCGCACGCGGAACTGGTAGAGCGGCGGCACCACGCGCGACAGCGGCAGCATGGCGGCCAGCAGGATGCCCAGCACCAGCCACATGCGCTCGATCAGGTTGGCCATCCAGAAAGGCAGGTAGCGCTGCAGCAGCGGCGCGGGCTCGTTGATGGCGCGCTCGCCCTCGGCGGCGATGGGCAGCTCGCTGTGGCGGGTGCTCGGAAACTCGCGAGCCCGGTTGAACCAGCCGGCGCTGCCGTGCAGGGACTGCGCGTTCTGCGCGAACAGCTGCAGCAGCGCCGGGTGCGTGCCCTCGCGCGCCAGCAGCGACGTGGTGGAGGCCACCAGCCGCACGTCGGCGGGCGGCACGTTGCCGGCCAGGTCGACCACGCCGCGCGGCAGCGTGACGGGCGTGAGGAACGGAAAGCGCCGCCCGTAGGCCTCGTGCTGCGGAAAGTCCATGAGACGCACGCCCGGCGTCTGCAGCAGCATCTGCACCATGAGCGACTGCGGCGCCGAGGCGAACACCAGCGCGTCGAGCCGGCCCGCGAGGAACTCCACCGTCGCCGGCGTCTGGCCCAGCTCGGACAGCCGCAGCGCCCGGGGCTCCATGCGGTTGGCCTCCAGCAGCTTTTCCATCAGCGTGGGCACGCCGCTGCCCGCGGTGCCCACGTTCACGCGCAGGCCGCGCAGCTGCGCCAGGCTGTCGAGCCGGCCGCTTTTGACCACGCGGCGCGCGGCCTCGGTGCGGTAGAAGATCCACACCGGTTCCACGAACAGGCTGCCCAGCGATTCCAGGGCGTCGGCGTCTTCGGGCCGCAGTTCGCCGGTGCCGCCCTGCACGAAGGCCAGGTCGGCCTCGCCGCTGCGCAGCAGCTGCAGGTTGGCGGACGAGCCTTCCGTCTCGCGCAGGACGACCTCGATGCCGTCGGCCGCCAGCGCCTTCTGGTAGCGCTGGCCGAAGTCCGCATAGGCGCTCTGCGCGGGCCCGGTGGCCAGGGTGACGCGCTTCGGGGGCGCGGGCTGCAGCCACCAGTAGGCCAGCACCAGCAGCCCCACCGCCAGGAAGGCGAGCGGACCGGCGGACAGGATCAGGTCGCGCAGGTTCAGCAGCGCCGTGTGCACCCGTCGCGTGACGGTGCGGGAGCGGGCGGCAAGGGCGTTCATCGGCCGAGGTCCGCCGCGCTCGGCAGGTACAGGCCTTCGTGGGTGGTGAGGGACTGCGCAGCCTGCACGGCGCGCAGCGTGGCGCGGGCCACGGCCTCGGCCGCCATGGTGGCCAGCACCAGCATGCCCGCGTGGCGGCCCGTGGCGCCGGTGGCCAGGGTGAACAGCGTGTCGCCGTCCAATTGGGTGTGCACGGGGTTGATGCTGCGCGCCAACCCGTCGTGGCCCGACACGGCCAGGCGATGGGCCTGGGCCTTGGTCAGCACCGCGTCCGTGGCGATCACGCCGATGGTGGTGTTGGTGCCGGGCAGCACGGGCTCGGGCGGCACGCCGCCCAGCAGCGCACGCCGCGTGTCCATCAGCCGCTGGCCGTCTTCCGAGCGTGCGCCGGCCACGGGCCGGGCGGTGTGCGGGTCGACCACGTCGCCCACGGCGTTGCAGGCGATCAGG
>NZ_BAAJYR010000555.1:0-1846 GCF_057546605.1 Acidovorax sp. KPB24-03
CTCCTGGCCCGCGATGCCCGCGCCGGACCCGCGCATCCGCGCCGCGGTGATCGCCGACCCACTGAACTTCTTCACCCCCGAGACACTGCAGGCCGTGAAGGCCCCCGTGCAGCTGTGGGCCTCCGCGCTGGGCG
Organism: Acidovorax sp. KPB24-03; assembly: GCF_057546605.1. Lineage (NCBI taxonomy): Bacteria > Pseudomonadati > Pseudomonadota > Betaproteobacteria > Burkholderiales > Comamonadaceae > Acidovorax > Acidovorax sp. KPB24-03. The sequence goes on from NZ_BAAJYR010000555.1 coordinate 135, forward strand.
GCGATGGCGTCACGCCCGGCAGCGTCGAGGCCCTGCGCCACGCGCTGCCGGCCGCCCCCCGAATGGCATGGGGTGCCCCAGGCGGGGCATTTCGCGTTCCTCGCGCCCTGCTCCGCCGCCCTGGCCGAGCGGCTGCCCGCCCTTTGCCGCGATGCGCCCGGCTTCGACCGCATCGCCTTCCATGCAGCGTTCCACCGCGAGGTGATCGCGTTCCTGCGCCAGCAGTTGGCGCCGGCAGGAGCCAGCGGCCCTTCCGCACGTTAAAGGCCGGCGGGCTCGCGCCCAGTGCCCATGGGACAATCGCGCGCTGTCTTTGGTCGTTTATTCCTTGGAACGGGCCCGTCCGGCCCTCAAGTCCCCATGCCTGCCAGCCCCCGCACCTTCACGCTCAGCGATTTCGATTTCACGCTGCCCCCGCAGCTCATTGCCCAACACCCCGCCCCCGAACGCAGCGCCTCGCGCCTGCTGGACGGCCGCAGCACCGAGCCGGCCGACCGGGTCTTTCGCGACCTGCCCGGGCTGCTGCGCGCGGGCGACCTGCTAGTGTTCAACGACACGCGCGTGGTCAAGGCCCGCGTGTTCGGCGAGAAGGCCAGCGGCGGCAAGCTGGAGCTGCTGATCGAGCGCGTGCTGACCGGCAACGAGGTGGTGGCGCACATGAAGGTGAGCAAGAAGCCCCTGCCCGGCGCCGTGGTGCATCTGGCGGGCGGATTGGCCGGTGGCGGCTTCGACGCCACGCTGCTGTCGCGCTGGCCCGAGGACGACGGCCCGCTGTTTCGCTTCGCGCTGCGGGGCCCCGCGGGCGAGACGCCCTACGACCTGATGGAGCGGCACGGCCACCTGCCGCTGCCACCCTACATCGAGCGGCACCAGGAGGGCGGCGAGGACCCCGATGCCGCCGAGGACGCACAGCGCTACCAGACCGTCTTCGCCCGGGCCCCCGGCGCGGTGGCAGCCCCCACGGCGGCGCTGCACTTCGATGCGGGTGTGCTGGCCGACCTGGAGGCCCGCGGCGTGGAGCGCGCCAGCGTCACGCTGCACGTGGGCGCCGGCACCTTCCAGCCCGTCAAGACCGAGAACCTGGCCGAGCACCAGATGCACAGCGAGTGGTACGAAGTGCCCCTGGCCACGCTGGCCGCGCTGGAGCGCTGCCGCCAGCGCGGGGGCCGCGTGGTGGCGGTGGGCACGACGACCGTGCGCACGCTCGAATCGTGGGCCCTGAGCGGCCAGGCCACGGGCGACACGCGCATCTTCATCACGCCCGGCTTCGGCTTCCGGGTGGTGGACGTGCTGGTCACCAACTTCCACCTGCCCAAGAGCACGCTGATGATGCTGGTGAGCGCCTTCGCGGGCTACGAGCATGTGATGGGCCTGTACCGCCACGCCATCGCGCAGGGGTACCGCTTCTTCAGCTACGGCGACGCCATGCTGCTGCAGCGCCCGCAGCCGGCGCACTGAACGCGGGCCGCCCGCGCCGTGACGAACCGCTCCGAGACGCCGCCCCCCGCCGCCGCTGCACGCCCTGCGCAGCCGCGCCGCGGCCGTCGCGGGCATTGGCCTCACCGTGGGCGCCTGCGCATGCTTCGCGGTACTGGACGCCACCACCAAATGGGTCAGCGCCGCCGTGCCGCTCTTCATGGCGCTGTGGCTGCGCTACCTGTTCCAGGCGCTGCTGACCACGGTGTTCGTGCTGCAGCGCGAAGGCGTTGCCG
>NZ_BAAJYR010000556.1:0-1844 GCF_057546605.1 Acidovorax sp. KPB24-03
GCCAGCAGCGCGCGCGTGGCGGCGGGCTTTGCCATCGGCACCGTGCTGGCGATCGCCATCGGCGCGCTGGTCGGGCTCTCGCGCCGGGCCGAAGGGCTGCTGGACCCGACCTTCCAGGCGCTGCGCGCCATTCCGTCGCTGGCCTGGGTGCCGCTGCTGCTGCTGTGGCTGGGCATCGACGAGGCGTCCAAGATCGCGCTGATTGCCATCGGCGCGTTCTTCCCGGTCTACATGGGCGTGGCCTCGGGCTTTCGCGACGTGGACCGCAAGCTGGTCGAGGCTGCCCGCATGTACCGGCTGGGCGCCGTCGCCATGGTGCGCCGCGTGCTGCTGCCGGCCGCCTTGCCGGCGGTGCTGACCGGGCTGCGCAACGGCCTGAGCCTGGCGTGGATGTTCATGGTGGCGGCCGAACTCATCGCCGCCACGCGCGGCCTGGGCTATTTGCTGACCGATGGCCGCGAGATGGGCCGCGCCGACATCGTGCTGGCCGCCATCGTGCTGCTGGCGCTGCTGGGCAAGGTCACCGACACGGGCATGGCCTGGCTGGAAAAGCGCCTGCTGGCCTGGCGCGACACCTATGACAGCACTGCGCGGGACTGAACCAACGATGACTGCATTGCAAGACGCCATCGCTCCAGCGTCTCTCGCTGTGGACGGCCCGCTGCTGCAGGCCCAGGATGCGAAGGGCGGCCCGCTGCTGCAGGCCCGCGTGCGCCGCAAGGCCTATGGCGACAAGCCCGTGCTGCAGAACGTGCCGCTGGACATCGCCCCCGGCGAGGTGGTCAGCCTCGTGGGCGCCAGCGGCTGCGGCAAGAGCACGCTGCTGCGCATCGTCGCGGGGCTGGACACGCAGTACGACGGCCAGGTGCGCCTGGCCGGCGAGCCGCAGCAGGGCATCACGCGTGACATCGGCTTCATCTTCCAGGAGCCGCGCCTGTTCCCCTGGCTCACGGTGGCCGAGAACGTGGCGTTCGATCTGGGCCGCGCCGGGCGGAGTCACCCGCAGGTGCGCGAGCTGCTGGCCGAAGTGGGACTGGCGGGCTTTGAAGACCGCTTGCCGAAGCAGCTGTCCGGCGGCCAGGCGCAGCGCGTGGCCATCGCCCGGGGCCTGTTCACGCGGCCGCGCCTGCTGCTGCTGGACGAGCCCTTTTCCGCCGTCGATGCCTTCACCCGCGCCCGCCTGCAGCAGCTGCTGGCCGAGGTGGCGCGCCGCCACGGCTTGGCGCTGCTGCTGGTCACGCACGACGTGGACGAGGCGCTCCTCCTGAGCGACCGCGTGGTGGTGCTGGAGGCGCGCGCCGGTGCCGAGCTGCAGGTCATCGACAACCCGCTGCCCCGCCCGCGCCGGCGCGAAGACGAATCGCTGGGCGCCCTGCGCGTGCGGGTGCTGGACGCGCTGCGGCACGCCCACGCGTTCTGACGGGTGGGCCGGGGCGCGGCGGCACATCCTGGTACTATATTTTTGATAGCAATATGCCCTAGTGGATCATGCGCTGGAGGCCGATTTGGCTTGTAAACCCCTGGAAGACGGGCTGCTGACGCGCATCCCGTTTCCCAGGGGCGCAGCCAGCGCCACGGCGGCTCCACCGGTCACCCGCCACGGGCTACCGGCTGCGCAGCCAGCGCACCCACCGGTCGCCGCTGAACTGCACCAGCGACACCAGCGCGATCAGCACGGCGATGACGATCAGCATCACCTGCGTGTCGAAGCGCTGGTAGCCGTAGCGGATCGCCAGGTCGCCCAGCCCGCCCGCGCCCACCGCGCCGGCCATGGCGGACGAGCTGATCAGCGCCACCAGCGTGATGGTGAAGCCGCCGACGATGCCGGGCAGCGCCTCGGGCAG
>NZ_BAAJYR010000557.1:0-1841 GCF_057546605.1 Acidovorax sp. KPB24-03
CATTGCCCGGCAAACGGCGCACGATGGCACCGCCATGGGCGATGGCCTGGGCGCATTGGTCCGCGGTCATCGCCGGGCCCACCGACGCATCGGCCGTGCCGGCCGCCACGCGGCAGTGGCTGAGCAGGCGCGGCTGCCCCGGTGCGCTGTCGCGCGGAGCGATGGTGCGCGCCACGCCGCAGTCGACCACGGTCAGGTCCAGCCCGTGCTGGCGCGCCAGCACGCTCACCGCCGCGCCGCCGGCCAGGAAGTTCTCCACCATCTGCCAGGTCACATCGCTCGGAAAGGCCGATACGCCGCGTGCCGCCAGGCCATGGTCGGCCGCGCACACCAGCATCTGCGGCTGGCGCAGCTCGGGCGCCTCGGTGCCCAGGATGCGACCGATGCGCAGCGCCAGCGACTCCAGCCGGCCCAGGGCGCCCAGCGGCTTGGTCTTGTGGTCCAGCAGGTGCTGCAGGCAGGCAGCGAACGCCTCGTCGGACAGGGCTTCAACGGATGGAAGATCAGCGGTGTTGCTCATAAATCAGGGGCAAGTGGATAGCGACGGCTCGGACAGATTCAATCAAGGCGCGCGAAGCGGTCATCGCAGCACGGTTGCATCGGGGCGAACGACCTGCACCGGGCTGCCCTGGTGAAGATGCGATCAGTTACCCGAATTGCTTCGCAAAATCGCCAGATCCTACGCAGTGGAAATTCCGACGAATGGAAAGAATATCAACATTCGGGTCTGTCCAACTCTTTTCAAGTGATCCAATGGGATGCATCAACTCCACCTCACGCAACTCTAGCCCCGTGCATACGAGGGCGACCAATACACCCGCTCAAACACCGGGTAACCGTTCTCCGATGCCACAGGGCTCTCCCTACGCTGGCCCCAGCCGGCGGTCTGCCGGCGCGGGTGGGTCTATAGCGCCCCGCTCGCCGTTGCAGTCCGGACACGCCGCGATCCGATCCACGGCACAGACCTTGCGCCAGCAGCAGGAGACGATTGCAAATCTGCTGGAACATGCCGTGCATTACCCGGACCACGAAGGCATGAAAAGCGTCGTCAGATCCTGCGAACAACTCAACCAGAGAATTAACAACTATCTGGTTCAGAATCGCGGTTTCATCGGACCTGACGATGTACGGGAGAAGCTGACAAGTCTCAACAGCCTCGTCGACCAGCATCGCGCCGAAGTGGCGGCACGGATGGTTGCCGACGATTCGGACGAAGAGCAGCCCAGCTACAGCCAGGCGGGCCCAAGTTCGCAAAGTTACAACCCGGCGGAGTTCGAAGTCACGACCGTTTTTCCGGCAGGCCAGTACGACTACGGCCATTACTTGCGCTGAACGTCGACACCCAGCCATAAAAAGTCCCAGCCCGCCCCGTGCGGGCTTTTTTCCATCCGTCCCTACTGCAAGACGCGGCGTTTCCATTCCTCGTCGAACCATTCATCCACCCCGCTCGCCAGCCGGTCGAACACCGCATCGAGCGTGGGTGCGTCGGCCCCGAAGAGCGCGCGCAGGATGCCCGCGTCCTCGAACAGGCCGTGCAGGTACAGCCCCAGCACGTTGCCGCGCGCGTTCTGCCATGCCAGGCCCGGGATCGCGGCATGCGCCACCTCGCCCGCCGCGGCCATCGCCGGGTGCTGCGCGGTCTGGCCATGGTGGATCTCGTAGCCCTGCACCGCCGTGCCGGCCAACGCCTGCCAGGCGCCCTGCGCGGCGCCGAACGCGGTGCGGGTATGGCGCACGGTCTTGGCGGGCTCGAAGGCCGTCACCAGCGGCAGCAGGCCCAGGCCCGCCGCGTTGCCGTCCACGCCGTGCGTGTCGATGAGGGCCTCGCCCAGCATCTGCAG
>NZ_BAAJYR010000558.1:0-1839 GCF_057546605.1 Acidovorax sp. KPB24-03
GCCCGCTGCTGGACGTGCTGCTCGACTACGACGTGATGGCCCCGCGCATCCTCGACGGCGCCCTGGCCGACGTGCTGGCGCGCGAGCGCAGCGAGGCCGCCGCCACGCCGGGCGCTGCAACGCCCGCCACGGACCCCACCCCGGCGCCCGCCGCCTGACCGACGACGAACCCCGCGCCCCCATGTTCCACCTGCAAACCCTCGAACTCGTCCACTGGGACTACTGCCAGCGCGTGGCCCTGCCGCTCGATGCGTCCATCATCACCATCGCCGGGCCCAACGGCTCGGGCAAGACCACGCTGCTCGATGCCATGCGCACCCTGCTGGGCCTGCGCTGCTCGGCCCCGCGCGACTACCGCACCTACGCGCGCCACGCCGGCGCGCAGACCGCCTGGCTGCGCGCCGTGGTGGACAACCGGCCCCAGGGCCGCCAGACCTCCAGCCGCCCGTTCGCGCGGCGCCTGCTGTACGGCGACCAGGTCACGCTGGCCTGCCGCATCGACCGCAACGGCGGCGACTGGCAGCGCCGCTACTGCCTGCTCGACGGCGACGTGGGCATCGAACAACTGCGCGACACGCCCGAGAAAGACCTCGGGTTCATGGGCGTGGAAGCCTGGGGCCGCGTGCTGGGCGCGGCGGGCCTGTCGCCCGCCATCGCCCGCGTGCTCTCGCTGGAGCAGGGCCAGACCGACCGCCTGTGCGAATTCAGCCCGCGCGAGCTGCTGCGCCTGGTGTTCGACGTGTTCGGCGACCAGCAGGTGCTCGATGCCTACGACCAGGCGCGCGAGCACCAGCAGCAACTCGTGCGCGAAATGGCCCAGGCCGAGCGCGAGCTGGACCACGGCCGCGCGCAGCTGGCCGAGCTGCAAAACCGCGTGGCCAGCTACCAGAGCTGGCAAATGAAGGTGGCCGAGCGCGAGCGCCTGGCGACCGAAGTGCTGCCCGTGCTGGCTTGGCACGGCGAGCGCGAACATTTGACCAAACAGGCTCGCGAACTGCGCCGCCAAAAGACCCAGCACCGCAGCGCCCTGGCCGACCAGGCCGTGCAGAACAAGCGCCTGCTCACGCTGATCGAAGAAAGCGCCCGCGCCCAGTCCGACGCCACCCGGCTGCTGGCCGAGCGCGACGAGGCCCGCACCGCGCTGGACGACGCCACGCGCCACGAATCGCCGCTGGAGCAACTCGCCAAGCGCGAGCAGGAGCTGCTGGCGCTGGTGGACAAGGGCAGCAACGCCGACGAGCTGCAGGCCCACTTGGCCCGGCTGCAGGCCGAAGAGGCCGAGGCGCAGGACGAGCGATCGGCCCTGCAGCAGCGGCGCAAGCTCGCGCAGCAGGCCCTCCAGGCCCTGGAAGGCCAGCACCTGCCGCCGCTGCCGCACGAGGTGCAGCAGTTCCGCAAGCGCCTGGTGGCTCAGGGCATCGGCCACCGGTTCGTGGCCGAGGTGGTCGAGGTGGCCGACGAGCAATGGCGCGCTGCCATCGAAGGCGTACTGCGCGGCCACCGCTGGGTGGTGCTGCTGGACAAGGACAGCGACCTGGCCGAGGCCTACGAGATCGGCGAGCGCGAGCGCTACCGCCACTACCTCGTCGGCCCGGGCGAGAAGGCCCTCAAGGGCGATCCCGGCACGCTGCTGTCCCACGTGCGCTTCACCGCGCCCGTGCCGCGCTGGCTGGTGCAGCAGATGCAGCAGCTGCGCTGCGTGGCCGATCCGCGCGAGGGCAAGCGCCTGGGTGGCACCTGGATCACGCCGCAGGCCTACATGCACGACGGGCGCGGCGCCCGCTCCATGTGGGTGGAGCCGCGCGAGCACCAGTTCGGCGCCGCCGCCGTGCACGCCCC
>NZ_BAAJYR010000559.1:0-1838 GCF_057546605.1 Acidovorax sp. KPB24-03
AGTTGCAGCCAGAGCCCCTCCGGGCTCCAGATGGCCCGCACGATGCGCACGTAGGAGGGCTCCAGCCCATCGATTTCGCCCAGGTAGCGCGTGCCCGAGAAATGCGCCGCCAGCAGCAGCGGCAGCAGCAGCCCGAGCAGCAGGCGCAGCGCCTCCACGGCCGGCATGCGCAGGCTGCGGCGCTGCCACACGGCGGCGCCCGCCATGGCCAGGTGAACGGCCACCGCGCCATAGAGCAGCACGGTGCCCGGCAGCGTGGCCCAGGCGCCATGCACGGCACGCCGCGTGGCTTCGGCCGCGGCCAGCGACACCAGCCCGGTGGCGTGCGTGGCCAGGTGCAGCGCCACATAGAGCCACAGGACCACGCCGCTGGCCCAGCGCAGGTTGCGCTGGGAGGGCAGGGTCAGCGGGGGCAGGGGCGCGGGCACGGTAGAAGGCGTGTGGTGGGTCGATGGAATCCACCCGGCCATTCGCCGGGGCGGCGCTGAGCATAATGCGGCACCCGGTTCGGCCCGCCGGCCTTCCCGCATGCCCTGGCGCCGCCCTGGCCCTCCTTTTTCCTTTTCTGGCCACGGCCTTTGCCCGCATGAACGCTCCCCCCGCCCGCTCCAGCCTCGCCCTGCGCCGCATTCCCTTGTTCGAGGGGTTGGGCGATGCGTGCCTGGAACGGCTGGCGCAGCAGTGCGACTGGCATCAGCTGCCAGCGCGCAAGCCGCTGCTGTCGCGCGCGGCCGAGGGCGGCGACGTGTTCTTCCTGGTGGCGGGGCGCCTGCGCATCACCACCTATTCGGCCAGCGGCCGGCAGGTCACCTTCCGCGACTGCGAACCGGGCGAGCACATCGGCGTGATCGCGGCCATCGACGGCGGCCCGCGCTCGGCCGACGTCGTGACGCTGGACACCACCCTGGTGGCCAGCCTCTCGCGCGAAGGGTTCCTGGCCCTGCTGCGCGACGAGCCCCTGGTCGCGCAGCGGGTGATGCATTACCTGGCCTCGCTGGTGCGCCAGTTGTCCGACCGCGTGATCGACCTGAGCACCCTGGGCGTGCACAACCGCCTGCATGCCGAGCTGCTGCGCCTGGCGCGCGCAGCCGGCGTGCAGGGCAACCAGGCCCGCATCGAGCCCGCGCCTGCCCACGCCGAACTGGCCAGTCAGATCAGCACCAACCGCGAGCAGGTCACGCGCGAACTGGGCGTGCTGGTCAAGGCCGGCGTGCTGCAAAAGGACGGCCGCGCGCTGGTGGTCGTCGATGCCGCGCGGCTCGAACGCATGGTGGCCGAGGTGCGCGGGGAGTGAGGCGCGACACGGGCCCGTGCGGCCCGTGTACGTCGCCCCGGCGTCGGCATCGGCCTCGGCCTGCCGAACGCCGTGCCGGTGGCCTGTTATTTTGCTATGTTTTATATAGCATCAAGGGCAATAAATACTAGGGCATACCGCCGTTTTTGCTCGAATGCCAGGCGCGGGGCGGTTTCAGCCCGCCTGCGCAGCGTGCGGGCCGGCCGCCGAGTCCAGCAGCCATTGGCGGAACCGGTCCAGCGTGGCCAGCTGCGCTCGGGCCTCGGGGTAGCAGAACCAGTAGCCCAGCGCGCTGGCGTAGCCGCCCTGGGCCAGGGGCTCGGCCACCACGCCCGCGGCGATCTCGTCGTGCACCAGGCAGCGCGGCACCAGGGCGACGCCCATGCCCACCGAGACGGCGCGGATCATGCTTTCGAACTGGTCGAACTGCGGGCCGGCCAGCGCATCGAGCCCGGGCACGCCGTGGACCTCGCTCCAGCGCTCCCACGCGTCGGGCACCGACACATGGCGCAGCAGGGCGCTGCGCACCACGTCGCGCGGGGCC
>NZ_BAAJYR010000560.1:0-1834 GCF_057546605.1 Acidovorax sp. KPB24-03
CGGCCGCAGCAGGTGGTGGGTTCGGCCGGGGGCGGGCGCAGCGCCACCGCATGGGATTGCGCGCGGGCCTGCAGCGCGGCGAACCCAGCGCGTGCGCGGGCCAGGTCGGTGGCGACTTCGGTCATCGCATCGTCCCGCGCTCTCAGTAGCGGCGGCGGCCCCCATAGCGGCGCATGGCGTAGCGCACGAGGAACGCGCCGCCCAGCACCAGGGCGAACCAGCCCACCAGGTAGGCTTGCCGCATCATGTCCGCCACGCTGGACGACCGCGCCACGTAGGGTGCCAGCAGCACGATGAGGCCGATGAGCGCGCAGGTCACGCCCTTGAACAGCAACTCCTTGTCGTGCTTCTGATCGGGGCGGTGAACGGGGGGTGGGGGAAGGGGCATGTAGGCCAGTGCGGAAGGTGAAGACAGGGCCGATTATCCTTGTCGCCCTCGAACCCCCTCAAAAAAGCGAAAGACTCTCCATGGCCATCCAGTGGTTTCCCGGTCACATGCACCTCACGCGCAAGGCGATCGGCGAGCGCATCAAGGACATCGACGTGGTGATCGAACTGCTGGATGCGCGCCTGCCCGGCTCCAGCAGCAACCCGTTGCTGGCCGAGCTGACCGGGCACAAGCCGGCGGTCAAGGTGCTCAACAAGCAGGACGTGGCCGACCCCGCGCGCACGCCGCTGTGGCTCGACTGGTACAACGCCCGGTCGGAGACGCGCGCCATCGCGCTTGATGCGTCCGAGCCCGCGCCGGCGCGGCGCCTCATCGACGCCTGCCACCAGCTGGCGCCGCAGCGCGGCGGCATGGCCAAGCCGATGCGGGTGCTGATCTGCGGCATTCCGAACGTGGGCAAGTCCACGCTCATCAACACGCTCAGCCAGAAAAGCCAGGCCAAGACGGGCGACGAGGCCGGCATCACCAAGCTGGAGCAGCGCATCACGCTGGCCGACGACTTCTACCTGTGGGACACGCCCGGCATGCTGTGGCCGCGCATCACCGTGCCCGAAAGCGGCTTCAAGCTGGCCGCCAGCGGCGCCATCGGCCGCAATGCCTACGACGAGGAGGAGGTGGCGCTGGAACTGATCGGCTACCTCAAGCAGCACTACGTGCCGCTGATGGAGGCGCGCTACAAGCTGGGCCTGCCGGCAGGCGCGGTGGGAAACCTGCAGGACGAAGAGATCCTGGAGGCCGTGGCCCGCAAGCGCGGCGCCATCATGGCGGGCGGCCGCGTCAACCTGCAAAAGGCGGCCGAGCTGGTGATGACGGACTTTCGCACCGCCATCCTGGGCCGCATCACGCTGGAGACGCCCGAGGAGTTCGAGGTCTGGCAGGCCGAGGGCGCCCGGCAGGAGGCCTTGCGCGCCGCCAAGAAGGAAGCCCGGGGCCGCAAGCGCGGCAGCCGGGGCGGCGACGATGGCAATGGCCAGGGCGATTCGCAGGCGCCGGAGAGCGATGGCAACGGCGATGGGGGCGGGGACGGCGGCGGGGATTGACGCCCGGGCCTGCCGGCTTTGAGTCAAAACGGGCCCATGCCCTAGTATCGATTGCCTGTATTGCTATTAAATATATAGCAAATCAGGCGGTATCACCGCTCTGCGCCGTACCCCCGTGCGCCGCATGCAGGCGCTGCTCCAGCACCGTGAACCAGCGCAGCAGGCGGGCCGCGTGGTCCACGGCGTGGCGAGGCAGCGGGTGGCGCGGATCGGACTGCCGCTGGGCGCAGGTGATGCGCACCACCGGTGGCGCGCCGGGGGCGGCGGCCTCGATCTCCAGCTGGTAGGCGGCGTGCGCGTCGTCGGGCGCGTCGCCCGGCGCCTCGGTGCCGTTGCGCCAGCTCAG
>NZ_BAAJYR010000561.1:0-1825 GCF_057546605.1 Acidovorax sp. KPB24-03
GCATCGAAGCCGTCGTCCGGCGCGGCGGCTGCCTCGGGCGGCGGCGCCTCGATCGCCTTGCGCCGCACCAGACCGGCGCCCCACATCAGCGCGGCGCCCGTCAGAAGCCCGCCCAGGTGGGCCATGTAGGCCACGCCCCGGCCGCTGAGCCAGTGCTGCAGCAACTCGTTGGCGATCCACGCCGGCAACAGCAGCAGCGCGGGCGCGGTGACGTAGTTGAAATAAAAGAACAGCTGGTAGAAAAACCGCACGCGGCGCAGCCGGTACAGCACCGCGTACATGCCCATGAGGGCCGACACCGCACCGGACGCCCCCAGGCCGTAGCTGCCTTGGCCTGCATAGGCCCACCCGGCCATCAGCGACCCGCCCACGGCCCCCAGCAGGTAGAAGGCCAGGTACCGCCACCGCCCCAGGGCCAGCTCGACCGAAAAGCCGAAGAGGAACAAGAACACCATGTTGCCCAGCAGGTGGCCCGTGCTGGCATGCAGGAAAGCGGCGGTGATCCAGGTCACGGGCCGCGGGGCGCGTCCTTTTCGTAGCTCTGCGCCCAGCGGCGGGTGAAGGGCTCGGGCAGCGCCGCCTCATACCGGGCGCGGGCGGCCTTCCAGTCGGCGTACTGCGGGTCGTCCGCGCGCACGACCAGGCCGGCGTGCAGGCGCTTTTGAAAGCCTTCCTCGTGCTCCATCCACCGCAGCAGCGCATGCTCCCGGTGCGCCGCCAGCATGCGCTGCGCGCGCTCGGCATCGCGGTGGCCGGAGTCCTTCAGCCACTGCACGAAAGGCGGCTGTTCGATGCCGGGCAAGGGACTGTCCAGATAGACCTGCGCCGCCCGGTCCACGGCCTTGGCCTCCCAGCGCTGCGGGCCCCAGAAGACCAGCAGGTTCACCACAATGATCAGCACCGTCATCCATGGCGGGTTGCGCCAGGTGGGGCGGTTGTCCAGCGGGATGGCATAGAACATGGCGGGCCTGCGTCACCTCAAGGCGGGCAACGCCGGTCCCCGCGGGCCGGCCTGCGGCGCCGCGGCGGGACAGCACGCAACCCTCACTGGGGCACGAAGCCGCTGCGCTGGATGATGCGCGTCCAGGCCTGGGTGTAGGCCTGCTGGCGCGCCGCCAGCTGCTGGGGCGTCATCGACGCCACCGTGAGCCCCAGGGCCGTGAGCTGCCGGTTCACGTCGGGTTGGGCGACCACTTTGGCCAGCGCCTGCGAGAAGCGGGTGACGAACGCGGCCGGCGTACCGGTGGGCGCGTAGAAGCCGTAGTAGGGCAGGTCCTCGAAGCCTTTCAGCCCCAGCTCGTCGAACGTGGGCACGTCCGGCAGCGCGGCCTGGCGCTGGGTGCCCAGCACGGCCAGCACGCGCACCTTGCCGCCCTTGTGGTTTTCGATGAAGTCCTGCACCGAAGCCACCCCGGCGGGAATCTGGTTGCCCAGCATGTCGGCGATCATGGGCGCGCTGCCGCGGTATGGCGCCGCCACCAGGTCGATGCGGTACTTCTCGCCGATGAGCTTGACCAGAAACTCCGGCGTGGAGGCCGGGGCCGGGATGCCCACCGCGCCCTTGCCCCCGCCCTGGGTGGTGACCCACTGCACGTAGTCGTTGAACGACCTGGCCGGCGACGCGCCGGACACGGCGAAGGCATTCACGAAGGTGGCCACGCCGCCGACCGGCACGAAGTCGTGCACCGGGTCGTAGCCCGGGTGCTTGACCACCTGCGGCAGGATGGAGATGGTGTGGTCGTGCGACAGGAACACGGTGTGCCCGTCGGCCGGCGCGGCCTTGAGGGCCTGGGCGGCGATCTGCCCGCCCGCGCCGGGGCGGTTG
>NZ_BAAJYR010000562.1:0-1820 GCF_057546605.1 Acidovorax sp. KPB24-03
CGCACGAACTGCGCGAAGCGCGCGTGGTGCCGGCCCGCGAAGCCCCAGGCCACGCGTGCGCAGGCGATGGCCAGGGCGGCGTAGCCCAGGTTCTCGTGCAGGGGCCCCAGCCGGTGGCGGGTGATCCAGGCCGCGGCGACCGAGGCCACCAGCGACCAGTGCAGGAGCCGCACCGCCGCGTCCCACACGGGAACGGGCGGGTGGGGCGGGTTACTTTTCTTCAACGCGTTCCAGCGTCTTGGGGTCGAAGAACGCTTCCACGCGCTTGCCCTGCGGGTCCTTGCCGTACACCTCGTAGCAGGTGGGGGTCTTTTCCATGCGGCGCACGGTCCAGCCTTCCTTGACCAGCTTTTCCTGCAACTCGGTGTGGGGGCGCCATTCCGAAGCGGGATGGGCGGGGCACTGCACGTCGCCGTGCGCCCAGGCGCCGCTGGCGGCCACGGTCAGGGCCAGGGCGATGGCGGCACGGCGAAAGGGGGTGGAATTCATGGGGGGCTCCTGCAAAGAAAGGGAATGGGAGGACGGAACGGTTTCGGACAGCGCAGCGTGTCAGGTCTGCGCCCAGCGGCGCAGGAGATTGTGGTACACGCCCGTGAGCTGCAGCAGCCGCGGGTCGGCGGCGTCCAGCGAGGGGGTCAGGCGCTGGATGGTCTGGTCCAGGTCGAAGAGCAGCGTGCGGTCGCCCTCGTCCTGCACCAGGCTTTCGACCCAGAAGAACGAGGCGATGCGCGCGCCGCGCGTGACCGGTGTCACGCGGTGCAGGCTGCTGGAAGGGTAGAGCACCAGGTCGCCGGCTTCGAGCTTGACGCTCTGCACGCCGAACGGGCCTTCGATCTCCAGCTCCCCGCCGTCGTATTCGTGCGGATCGGCGAGGAACAGCGTGGCCGACACGTCGGTGCGCATCGACTGCTGCGTGCCGGGCCACTGCATGATGGCGCTGTCCACGTGCGCGCCATAGGTGCCGCCGTCGGCATAGCGGTTGAACTTCGGCGGGTGGATCCTGCGCGGCAGGGCGGCCGCGATGAAGGTGGGGTGGCGGCCCAGCACCCGCAGCAGGTGCTGGCCCAGTTCCACCGCTACCTCGCTGGCGTCGTCGAGCTGTTCGTTGCGCTTGACCGACCGCGCCAGCGTGCCCGCGGTGGCGCTGCCGCTGCGCCAGTCGGCGCCATCCAGGCGCTGGCGGAAGTGGCGGATTTCGTCCGGGTCCAGAACGTGTTCGAGGGTGATCAGCATGGCATTTCTTCGGACAGGGAGGGAAAGGCCGGCGGCTGGGCCACGAGCGCGCCCGGGCCGATGTCGGCCAGCGTGGCGCAGCCGGCCAGCGCCATGCAGGCCTGCAGTTCTTCGATCAGCAGGCGCAGCAGGTGAGCCACGCCCAGCGCGCCGGCCACCGCCAGCGCATAGACCTGCAGCCGGCCGATCAGCACGGCATCGGCGCCGAGCGCCAGCGCCTTGAACACGTCGGTGCCGCTCCGGATGCCGCCATCGAACAGCACGGGCCAGCCGGGGCCCACCGCTGCTCGCACGGCGGGCAGCATCTGCAGGCTGGCGGGGGCGCCGTCCAGCCCGCGCCCACCGTGGTTGGAGACGACAATGCCCGCCACGCCCCGGGCCTGCAAGGCGGTGGCGTCTTCGGGGTGCAGCACGCCCTTGACCCAGACGGGCAGGTGCGTCTGCGCCATCAGCCAGTCCAGGTCGGCCCAGGTGGGCGCGAAGCGCATGGCATGGAAGACCCGGCCCTGGCCCGGCTGCGGGGGGGGGGGCTCCACCGGCGCCTGGCCGCGCAGGTTCTCGGCCACGCAGGTCGGCGGCATGCGAAA
>NZ_BAAJYR010000563.1:0-1818 GCF_057546605.1 Acidovorax sp. KPB24-03
CGGCGCCCCGGATGTCGAGCCGCTCGCCCATCGCCGGCGCCACCAGCGGCACGCCGGCTGCGGCGGCCAGCGCGGTGATGCGCTCGAAGGGCTCGGTCCACGGGTGCAGCGACAGGTCGAACGTGCCGTTGTGGATGGGCATCATGTGGCGGCCCTTCACGTCCAGATGGGCCTGCAGGCTCTGCTCGGGCTGCATGTGCACGTCGGGCCAGTCGGCGTTGTAGGCGCCGGTTTCCACCAGCGTGAGATCGAACGGGCCGAAGCGCTCGCCGATGGCCTGGAAGCCGTCGAAATAGCCCGTGTCGCCGGTGAAGAAGATGCGGGTGTCCGCCGTCATCAGCACCCATGACGCCCACAGCGTGCGGTTGCCGTCCGACAGGCTGCGCCCCGAAAAATGCTGCGCCGGCGTGGCCACCAGGCGCAGCCCGCCGAGGGTCGTGCCCTGCCACCAGTCGAACTGCTGCACCTTGGCCGCCGGCACGCCCCAGGCGATGAGGCGGTCGCCCACGCCCAGCGGCGCGACGAAGTGCTCCACCTTGGGCGCGAGCTTCAGGATCGCCGCGTGGTCCAGGTGGTCGTAATGGTCGTGCGAGAGGATCACGCCCGCGATGGGCGGCAGGTCTTCGATGGCCAGCGGCGGCGCATGAAAGCGCTTGGGGCCCAGGAACTGCACCGGCGAGGCGCGCTCGGAAAACACCGGGTCGGTGAGCCAGAATCGGCCGTCCAGCTTGAGCAGCAGGGTCGAATGCCCCAGCCGCCACAGGCTGTCGTCCGGCGCCTGCAGCAGTGCGGCGGTGGTCAGGGGCTGGACGGCGATGGGCCGGTCCGGCACCGTGTCCGCGGGCTTGCCGAGGGCGAACCGCCACAGCACGCCGAGCGTCTTGAGCATGCCCAGGCGGTGCCGGGGCGCCGCGTTGCGAAAGCGCCCGTCAACGAACTGGGGCGACGGGCCGTGCGGAGCGGCCGGCGATTCGGAACAGGAGGACATGCGGTAAGCCATGGCGATGAGAAAGTGAAATGGCCGGAGAACCCGGGCGGGCAGCGAGGCGGGCAAGCAACCACCCCAAAAACTGCACTGCACAGTGTAGTGTTCGATCCAGAAAAGTAAACTGCCGAGTGTAAAATTTTGCCTATGACCGCCATCGCTCCGCCGCCCTCCCGCCTGACCGACCGCAAGCGCCATGCCATCGTCCAGGCGGCGATCGGCGAGTTCCGCGAGCACGGCTTCGCCGGCACCAGCATGGACCGGGTGGCCGCCGCGGCCGCGGTCTCCAAGCGCACGGTCTACAACCATTTCCCCAGCAAGGACGACCTGTTCGCCGCCATCCTCGGGCAGCTGTGGGACCGCAGCCAGTCGCTGGCGGCACCGGGGCACGATCCGCAGCGGCCCCTGCGCGCGCAGTTGCTGGAGCTGCTGGAGCGCAAGATGGCGCTGCTGGGCGATGCGGCGTTCATGGACCTGTCGCGCGTGGCCATGGCCGAGATGCTGCACACCCCGGCCCGCGCGCAGGCCATGGTGGCGCGCCTGGGCGAGAAGGAAGAAGGCGTTCCCGCGTGGATCCACGCGGCGCAGCAGGCCGGCCGCCTGCGTGGCGGGGTCGATCCGCAATATGCCGCGCACCAGCTGCAGGGCATGGTCAAGGCCTTCGCCTTCTGGCCGCAGCTGGCGCTGGGTCAGCCGCCGCTCACGCCGGCCCAGCAGCGACAGGTGCTGCACGACGCGGTGGACATGTTCCTGGGCTTCTACGCCATGCCCGGGCCGGGCGCCGCCACGTGAGCGAACGGCGGCCGGCGGCCTACAGCAGCCCCCGGGCCGCC
>NZ_BAAJYR010000564.1:0-1815 GCF_057546605.1 Acidovorax sp. KPB24-03
CTCGCCCACGTGGGTGAAGCCGCCCGCCCCACGCCCCAGCAGGCCGCCGCCGGCCAGCGCCCTTTCGTGCGTGACGAAGGCGCTGGCGCTCTGGCGGGCGAACTGGGTGATGAGCGGGTCGGCATCCAGGTAGGTGTAGCTCAGCGCCACGCGCCAGCCGGGCGCGACCCAGCCGGCCAGTTCGGCCTCCAGGCCCCGGTTGCGGACCTTGCCGGGCACCGGCACCAGGTACACGCCGTCGTCGTCCCAGGTGGCCGTGTTGCGCTTGCTGATGTCGAACAGCGCCACGCTGCCGCCCAGGCGCGCATCGGCGCTCTGCCACTTCATGCCCAGCTCGCGCGCGGTGCCGATCTCGGGCTGGATCTGCTGGCCGGACGCGGTGGTCTGGGCCTGCGCGCGGAACGATCGCCCGGCGCTGGCGTACACCGACACCTCGGGCGTGGCCAGCCAGGTCAGGCCCAGGCGCGGCGAGGTGGCGCTCGGGTCCTGGGTGGTGACGCGGCCCGTGCTGCGCTCGTCGATCTCGCCGCGGTAGCGGTCGTGGCGCACGCCGGCCAGGAGCTTCCACTGGGGCGTGAGGCTGATCTGGTCCTGCACGTAGAAGGCGGTGGTGCGGTCTTCCACCGTGCGGTCGATGGCGCGGGCCGTGAGCGCGGGCCGCGCGGCGGCGCCGTACACCGGGTTGGCCACGCTGATGCCGTAGCCGAAGCGACCGCCGCCCGCCTGGGTGAGCATGGTCTGGTCCATGTCGAAGCGCGACACCTCGGCGCCGACCAGCAGCTCGTGCTGGAAGGCCCCGGTTGTGAGGCGCCCGTTCAGGTCGAGCTGCACCGTGGTGTCGTCGGACCGGAAGTCGCGGCGGATGAGCCGGCGGCACAGCCAGCCGCTGGCCTCGACCGAGGTCTGGCAGGGCGACGGGCCGTATTGGTGGGATTCGCTGGCCAGGCCCGCCAGCGTGTTGCGCTTGTATTGCAGGCCGGCGCGCAGGCTCCAGTCGGGCGACAGTGCCTGCTCCAGGAAGAACTGGTGCGTCTGGTTGTCCACGGTGATGTCTCCGTCGCCGGGTTCGCCGTAGAAGCGCGAGGTGGGCACCGCGCCCAATTGGCCGTTGACCGAGACCACGCCCCGGTCGAGCGGCGCGCGCTGGCGCAGCCACTCGCCGTCGTAGCGCAGCACGGTGTCGGGGCCGAGCTTCCAGGTGATGGCGGGGGCGATCAGCTCGCGGCGGCTGTGCACGAAGTCGCGGAAGCTGTCCTTGTCCTCCACCGACACGTTGAGGCGGTAGGCCAGCGTGGCGGGCTCGGTGGCGCTGCCGTTCAGCGGGCCGGTGCTGTCCAGCGCGATGCGCCTGGCGTCGTGCGTGCCGTAGTAGGCCTCGACCGAATGCGCGGCCTTGAACCGGGGCGGCTTGGTCACGACGTTCACCGTGCCGCCCGGCTCGCTGTTGCCGTACAGCGCACCCATGGTGCCCTTGAGGAATTCGAAGCGCTCCACGTTGGCGGTGTCGCGCGGCGCGTTGAAGCCGCGGTTGGCCGGCATGCCGTTGCGCAGCAGGCCCATGCCCATGTCTTCGTGGCCCACGAAGCCCCGCATGGCCACGTTGTCCCAGATGCCGCCGAAGTTGTTCTGCCGCGAGACCGCCCGCCGACGTAGTCGAGCACGTCGTCCAGCTTGGTGGCGCCCAGGTCGTCGATGGCCTGGCGCGTGACGATGCGCACCGACTGCGGCAGCTCGCGCAGCGGCAAGTCGGTCTTGGCGCCTGCGGCTTCGTCAGCGTGATAGGCGCCGGATTCCGTGCGGCCCACCACTCGACAG
>NZ_BAAJYR010000565.1:0-1807 GCF_057546605.1 Acidovorax sp. KPB24-03
ACGGTCGCACTGCCGCTGGCGCGCCCCGCGGTCGCGGCTGGCGTGGCGCTGGTCCTCATGGAAACACTGGCCGACTTCGGCGTGGTGAGCTACTTCGGCATCCAGACCTTCACCACCGGCATCTACAAGGCTTGGCTGTCGATGGACAACCGCCTGGCCGCGGCGCAGCTGGCCACCATCCTGCTCGTGCTCGTCATGCTGCTGCTGCAACTGGAGCAGCGTGCACAGCGGCGCATGCGCTTTGCTACGGGCGGGGCGGGCCGCGCGGGCTCCGCCGAGGCCCAGCCGCAGCGGCTGCAGGGGCTCGGGCTGCGCCGCCGCCTGGGCGGTGTGCGTGCTGCCGGTGGTCTTCGGCTTCGTGGCCCCGGTGGCCTTCATGCTGCGGCCCCTGGCGGCCGACTGGTCCGTGCTGCCCTGGTCGCGCTTTCTGGAGTGGGCCGGCAACAGCGTGCGCCTGGGCAGCATCACCGCCGTGCTGGCCGTGGCCATCGCCCTGGTGCTGGCCTTCGCCGTGCGGCGGCGGGCAGGCGCGCTCACCCGCGGCGTGGCGCAGCTGGCCAGCCTGGGGTATGCCGTGCCCGGCGCCGTGATCGTCGTGGGCCTGCTGCTGCCCGTGGGCTGGCTGCAGGCCGCCGCCCCCCAGTGGGGCCTGCCGTCGATCATCACCGCCACGGCGGTCGGCATCGTGTGGGCCTACCTCGTGCGGTTCTGTGCCGTGGCGTTGCAGTCGATGCAAAGCGGCTACGCGCGCATTCCCGCCAGCCTGGACGACTCCGCCCGCATGCTGGGCGCCGGCGGCGCCGGCCTGCTGGCCCGGGTGCACTGGCCCCTGCTCCAGCGCTCCACGGCCGCCGCGGCGCTGCTGGTGTTCGTCGACGTGATGAAGGAACTGCCCGCCACCATGGTGCTGCGGCCCTTCAACAGCGACACCCTGGCCGTGGTCGCCTACCAGCTGGCGCGCGACGAGCGGCTGGGCGAGGCTGCCTTGCCGTCGTTGGCGCTGGTGGCGGTGGGGCTGGTGCCGGTTGTGCTGTTGAGTCGGACGTTGCGGAGCCGGGGGTGAGGGGGAGATAGAGGGGGGCTTTTCAGAGCCTGTTTCAATCCACGCGCCTGCACGCGGCGCGATCCCCACGTTTTTCCCCGTCTCCCAGTTCGGTTCATCGTTTCAACCCACGCGCCCGCACGGGGCGCGACGGCTCATGGGGCGTCATCAAGACGCAGGCCTACATGTTTCAACCCACGCGCCCGCACGGGCCCGACACAGGCGGCCTACAACATCAAGCGGACACTAGATCGTTTCAACCCACGCGCCGGCACGGGGCGCGACGGCTCACCTGCCGCAAGTCCAAGTCCAAGTCCAAGTCCAAGTCCAAGTCCAAGCAGATCGTTTCAACCCACGCGCCCGCACGGGGCGCGACGTGCTGGGTGATGACGCAGCGCCCGCGATCAAGACGTTTCAACCCACGCGCCCGCACGGGGCGCGACAAGACGCCGCAGTCGCAGCAGTTGAAGCCGTAATCGTTTCAACCCACGCGCCCGCACGGGGCGCGACGGATTTTTCTCCGGCTATGGCTCGGTGTTCGGGGTGTTTCAACCCACGCGCCCGCACGGGGCGCGACCCGCGAGCTTTCCACGGCCGGTAGCTCACAAAAGAGTTTCAACCCACGCGCCCGCACGGGGCGCGACCGTGGCAGCAAGACAATCGCCGGGTGATCGGTGAGTTTCAACCCACGCGCCCGCACGGGGCGCGACACGAAGGCGTCCACCCCCTCCCCATGCGGCAGGAAGTTTCAACCCACGCGCCCGC
>NZ_BAAJYR010000566.1:0-1806 GCF_057546605.1 Acidovorax sp. KPB24-03
GTCGATGGGCTTGGCCCAGCGCATGTTGACCACCGTGGCATCCAGCGCCTCGCCCGCCTGCAGCGCGGGGTACAGCAGCGTGCCGAACGCCAGGATGGCGATGCGCCGGCCCTGCGGCGCCGCGCCCGTGCGGCGCACCTCGCCCTTGCCGAACGGCAGCCCTTCCAGGCTGGCCAGGGGCACCACGCCCGCGCCGCTGCCGCGCGGGTAGCGTACGGCCACGGGATGGTCCTGCTCGAAGGCGGTGGTCAGCAACTGGCGGCACTCGCGCTCGTCGGCGGGGCAGGCCATGCTCATGTTGGGAATACAGCGCACGAACGGAATGTCGTAGGCGCCGGCATGCGTGGCGCCATCGGCGCCGACCAGGCCCGCGCGGTCGAGCGCGAACACCACGGGAAGGTTCTGCAGGGCCACGTCGTGGATCAACTGGTCGTAGGCGCGCTGCAGGAAGGTCGAGTAGATCGCCACCACGGGCTTGACGCCCTCGCAGGCCATGCCGGCGGCAAACGTCACCGCGTGCTGCTCGGCGATGCCCACGTCGTAGTAGCGGCCGGGAAAGCGCTTTTCGAACTCCACCAGCCCCGATCCCTCCCGCATGGCGGGCGTGATGCCCACCAGCCGTTCGTCCTTGGCCGCCATGTCGCACAGCCATTGGCCGAAGACCTGGGTGAAGGTCTGCTTCGGGGGCGTGGCGGGCTGCGTCAGGCCCACGCGCGGGTCGAACTTGCCGGGGCCGTGGTAGGCCACCGGATCGGCCTCGGCCAGCTTGTAGCCCTGGCCCTTCTTGGTAACGACGTGCAGGAACTGCGGGCCCTTCAGGCCCTTGATGTTTTCCAGCGTGGGAATGAGCGAGTCGAGGTCGTGCCCGTCGATGGGGCCGATGTAGTTGAAGCCGAACTTCTCGAACAGCGTGGCCGGCACCACCATGCCCTTGGCCTGCTGCTCCAGCCGCTTGGCGAACTCCAGCAGCGGCGGCACGGGCTTGAGCACGGTCTTGCCCACGTTCTTGGCGGCGGCGTAGAAATGGCCGCTCATGAGCTGCGCCAGGTAGCGGTTCAGCGCACCCACGGGCGGGCTGATGCTCATGTCGTTGTCGTTGAGGATGACCAGCAGGTTGGCATCGGCCACGCCGGCGTTGTTCAGCGCCTCGAAAGCCATGCCCGCCGTCATGGCGCCGTCGCCGATGATGGCCACGGCGTGGCGGTTCTCTCCCCGCTGCTTGGCGGCCAGCGCCATGCCAAGCGCGGCCGAGATGCTGGTGCTGGAGTGCGCCGTGCCGAAGGTGTCGTATTCGCTCTCGGCCCGCTGCGGAAAGCCCGACAGCCCGCCGAACTGGCGCAGCGTGCCCATGCGGTCGCGCCGGCCGGTCAGGATCTTGTGGGGATAGGTCTGGTGGCCCACGTCCCACACGAGGCGGTCGCGCGGGGTGTCGAACACAGTGTGCAGCGCCACGGTCAGCTCCACCGTGCCCAGGTTGGAACTCAGGTGCCCGCCGGTCTTGGAGACGCTGTCGAGCACGAAGGCGCGCAGCTCGGTGGCCAGGTCCTTCAACTCGGCGCGCGACAGGCGGCGCAGGTCGGCCGGGTCGTTGATGGTCTGCAGCAGGGGAAAGGAATTCGTGGACATAGGCTATTGTTTGAGGAGCTGCTTGCGCCATGCAGGCAAGCGCTGCAGACCGTTCATTGTGCGGGCCGGTGCGCCGGGGCCACCGGGGAGGTCTGCGGGGATGGCGGCACAGGGCACGCAGCGCGCCGCCATCATCAGTGCGAGCGGTTCACCACCATGTCGGCCAGCGCCGCCAGCGCG
>NZ_BAAJYR010000567.1:0-1805 GCF_057546605.1 Acidovorax sp. KPB24-03
CTGCCCTCAGCCGCCGCCGGGCCCGACCCCGGGGCGGCCCCACACGTGGCGCAGCATGTCGGCCAGCGAGCGGCCGGGCTCCACGGTGAAGCGCTCGTCCAGCACGTCGAGCGAGACGATCCGGTCCACGCGAAAGCCGCGAAAGTCATCGCGCAGCTCGCACCAGGTGGACAGCGTCCAGACCTTGCCCCAGTAAAAGCACCCCAGCGGCCGCACCCGGCGTTCGCTGGGGCGCCCCTGTTCGTCGGCATAGTGCAGCCGCACCACGTGGCGGGACTGCACGGCCTCGCGCAGCGGGCGCAGCAGCGCCTGGGTGCGCGGGTCCACCGCCACGGCCGGGGCATAGAGCGCCTGGGCCTCGGCGGCCGCACGCGCCGCGGGCGGCAGCACCGAGAGGATCTTGCCCAGGGCGCTTTCCACCTCGCCGGCCAGGCCGGTGTCCAGCCAGGACTGCGCCAGCCGGGCGGCGGCGACCAGGGCGTTGGCCTCGCCCTGGCTGAACATGAGCGGCGGCAGGTCGAAGCCCGCGCCCAGGCGGTAGCCCACGCCGGCCTCGCCCTCGATGGGCACGCCCTGGTGCTGCAGGTCGGCCACGTCGCGGTAGATGGTGCGCGCCGAGACCTCCAGCCGCTTCGCCAGGAAGTCGGCCGTGGACAGGCGCCGGCCCCGGATGAGCTGGACGATCTGGAACAGTCGGTCGGCGCGGCGCATGGGTGAGGCAATCGGGGCGGGATCGGGGCGTGGGCGAGGATTGTGCCCTGCCCCGCACAGGGCGCGTCAGCCCTGCACGCCGATGCAGACGGCCACCTGGTCGGGGCCTTCGTAGGCCTCGAAATCGACGTCGAAGCGGCGGCGCGGCACGGGGTGCTGCCCGAAGTGCGCCCACACCGCGACCCAGGTGTCGATCACGGCCTGCGGCAGCGCGCCCTGCCGGCGGAACACGAGGTAGAGGCCGGCCGGCACCTGCACGCGCTCAAGGCCGGGCGCGGCACTGGCGCCGTCCAGGGCCACGCCCGCGAGCACGTCGAACTCGCCCTCGTGGTCCGACGCATACCGGCTGTATACGCCCATCACGCGGGACGGCGCCAGGCCGGGCTGCTGCACCCGCTGGGCCACGCCCTCGGCGGCGAACCGCTGCCACAGCGGGCCGATGCGGGCCTGGGCAGGGTCGCGCTCCTGGCGGTTGCAGGTGCGCGTGGCGATGCCGGCGACGGTGAAGGCGCCGAAGGTTTCCAGGGTGGGGGTCATGCGGCCCGCTCCTTCAGCGCGCCATGGCGTGCAGGCCGACGGTGTTGCCCTCGGTGTCGCACAGGTGCGCGATGAAGCCGATGCCGTTCGGCAGCTCGATGCAGGCATCGATCACGCGCCCGCCCGCCGGGGCGATGCGCTCGACGGCGGCGTCCAGGGCCGGGGCGCAGTCGAGGTAGATGCGCACGCCGGCATCGGGCGCCACGCGGCGGCTCGGGCCTTCGATGAGGCAGCCGCCGGTGGCCGGCCGGTCGTAGGCGAAGACGGCCAGCGGATCGCCGCCCATCGTCTGGCGTTGCATGGGCCGGTCCAGCACCTGTTCGTAGAAGGCCTGGGCGCGGCCGAGGTCGGCGCAGGGGATCTCGAACCAGCTGATGGCGGACACGGAAGAAGCGGGGGCAGAAGAGGTCATGGCGGAAAGGTCCTTTCGGTCGTTGTTGCGAAGGACGCCATGGTGCAGGGGCCCTCCTGACAGCGTCGTGTCAGGAGGCTGCGCCGGCCCGGCCGCGCGGGCTCAGGCGGCGGGCTCGGCCGGGGGTTCGGACGGCGCGTCGGCG
>NZ_BAAJYR010000568.1:0-1799 GCF_057546605.1 Acidovorax sp. KPB24-03
AGGGCCAGCGCCATACGGGCGGGAGCGGCCCACTCCGCATCGTGTCCCGGCTGTGCCATCGAAGAACACCACGTCGGCCAAGGGCGGCACCGAGCAGCCGGGCGGGGCGGGGATATGCCCACTGCGCCCGATGTGATCTCCGGGCACGGTGCGGTGGTGATTGCCTGGGGGCGACGTCGGGGTGGATCTTTTTCTGGAACCGCTTTTGCTGACCGACCCATGAGGCAGCGGATTGCCAGGCACTGGTGCCGGCCGAGGTGATGGCGCCGGCGTGCGCGATGTGCCAAAGGCCTGGCGCGGCGGAAGTGGCGGGGGCCATGGAAGGGGTGGACATGTCGAAGCGATTCAATTCAGGGAGAGGGCCGCAGACGAAGAGGCCGCTCGTGGCGCGCGGGCGTGGGCCGTGACGTTGACCAGGCCGAGCCGCTCCAGCGCGGGCGGCACGATCACGGCGCGCCACAGCAGCGAGGCGCGCTGCGTTGCGGTGTCCACCAGCAACGTGTCCCAACGCAGTTCCTGGGGTGGGAGCAGGGTGCCGCCGGCGGTCTCTGCCTGCACGGTCAGCGCGAGCGGGGGCCACGTGAAATACAACGGGCCCCCTTCCGACATGCCGTGCAGGACCAGGGCATGGCCCGGGCGGGGGCTTTCGCGCAGCTGCAGCGCATCGGGCGCGGCGTTGTGGTGGCGCGGGTCGAAGTCCTCGGGCAGGTCGGGCGCGCGGGTCGATTGCCAGGTGTCGCCGAAGGTGCCCTGCAGGTCGCGGCGTGGAATGTGGTGGGGGGGCACGTGGCCGAGGGCGATGGGTTCGAGGGGGTCGTCCCAGGCGGTGATGGCCCGGTCCAGCGGTTCGATCCACGGCAGCGGCGCGCCCCGGGCAGCGGCCGCGCTGCGGTACCAGCCCATGCCTTCCGGGTTGGGCTCGAAGGCGTTCACATGGCCCGTCTGCGGGTCTTTCTCCTGCCCGCCGAAGGCGAAGGGGCGCAGCAGCGGAATGCGCGACGCGGTGGCCTCGCCAGAGGCGCGCAGCCTGCCGATGGCCCCCAGTTCCGGCAGCCAGGTGCGTGGCGCGAACGCGCGCAGTTCGATCAGGCGCCGCGATCCGCCATCGGTCAGGTAGTCCACCGCGGCGTCGATGCTTGGCAAGGGCCGGCCTTGCGATGCGACCGCCCAACCGTTCACGATGCAATCGAAGCGGGGCTTGGGCGGCACGTACTCGGATTCCAGGCAGGTCCAGAGTTCATGCGCGCGGGGTGCGATGGCGGCGGCCTGGGCGGCGTCCAGGGGCAGGCTGCCGAGTGTCTGGCGCACACCCTCGCGAAAGATGGCAGCCTGGTCCTGCGCCGCCGCGAGCCGGGGCGGCAGGCCCGGGGCGGCCGCCAGCTGCCATGTGCCCTTGACGATCACCAGGGCCGCGCTGCGCCGCTCCGCATCCCGGTGCGGAAAGACCTGAGCGCGGAACGGCGTGTGGTTGAGGACCGGGCACGTCATGGCGCGGGCGGATCGGCTTGCAGGCTGTCCATGAGCTGCACGGTTTCCACAGCGGCCATCTGCCGTGCGGCAAGGTCTTCATGGGACAGCGGAAACGGGCGGTGGGTCACCGCCGCATGCTCCACGTAGAGCCAGCTTCGCAGCGCATGGCCGACGTCGAAGGTTGGTGCGAGGCGATGGGTCTGCGTGATCGGTCCGCCCGAACGAATGCGGATGGCATCGAGCGCCCAGAGGCGGTCCTTGAGCGCGGCGTCCGTCCAGCGGGTGATGTGGGCCGGCTCCAGCCCCGTGCAGCCGTTGGCCGCGAACAC
>NZ_BAAJYR010000569.1:0-1797 GCF_057546605.1 Acidovorax sp. KPB24-03
GTGGAGGTGGACGTGTTCCACCACGCCAGCGAGAGCGTGGAGCGCTGGCAGGCGCGCCGCTGCATCGTGGCGCTGCCGGTCTTCGTCGCGGCGCGCGTGGTGCGCAACCCGCCCGGCTTCCTGCAGCAGGCGGCGCAGCGCCTGTCGTGGGCGCCCTGGCTGGTCGCCAACATCCACATCGACGCCCCGCTGGCCGACCGCGAAGGCGCGGCCCCCGCCTGGGACAACGTGCTCTACGCCGACCCTACGCCCGGCGGCCTGGGCTACGTGAACGCCGGCCACCAGCGGCTGGACCCGCGCCCGGCCGCCACCGTGCTCACCTACTACCAGGCGCTGGGCGACGTGGCCGATGGCCGCCGGCAGTTGGCGGAGCAACCCTGGGCGCACTGGCGCGACGCCATCCTCGCCGGGCTGGCCGCGCCGCACCCCGACCTGACCAAGCATGCGCGGCGCATGGAGATCACACGCTACGGCCATGCCATGTCGATCCCTTTGCCGGGCACCCAGGCGTTTCTCAGCAAAATCGCGCCGCAGCGACCGTCTGGCAAGCGCTATGCGCTATCGAACGGAGAGCGCGTACCCGTGCCGCCCACGCCCGGCACCGCGCGGCTGGCGTTCGCGCATGCGGACTGGTCGGGCTATTCGGTGTTCGAAGAGGCTTTCACGCGCGGGCACGCGGCGGCACTGGCCTGAGCGCTTTTCTCTGGCCCCCCTCTGTCCATCAATGGTCATCGGTAAAGCCGTGATAGCTCCTGCGCAGCGTCAGCCCATGTTCTCTTCGAATGGAGTTTTCTGAAGGGACTTCGTCGGCATAGGGTCCGACGCCGATCGTGCGCAACTCCACGGGCAGCAGCGCTTTCTCCAAAGGACGGTCCGAGCCCTGATGACCAGAGGTCGAGGTGTCTTCCGAGCGGTGTGGCTGAATGCCGTGCAGGCTGTCCCGCGCATGGATCATTTCGTGGCCGAGCGTTGCAACGTAATGGTCTGCGCTCAACTCGTACTCATCCGAGTCCTCGGATGAAAACTTCATGCTGATGTCTGGGTCGGTGCGGATCCAGACTTCGTCTGCGCCGGGAGTCTCCCTGCCGGGCATCGGGGCGGCCGCCACTTCGGGCATGAACGAATCGCCCGACGGACGGCGGCTCATGTAGCTGTCGATGTCGTCCCAATTGTCCATGGGCCGCAACTGCGTGTTGCCAGCGATCTGCTGGCAGGAAAGCGCTTGCGGCCAACCCCTTTGCGAAGGCGTCAGCACCACGCGCTTTCGGGGCGCCATGGTGGTGATGGATTCGATCTGCCGCAGCAGCGTGCG
Source organism: Acidovorax sp. KPB24-03 (assembly GCF_057546605.1). Classification (NCBI taxonomy): domain Bacteria; kingdom Pseudomonadati; phylum Pseudomonadota; class Betaproteobacteria; order Burkholderiales; family Comamonadaceae; genus Acidovorax; species Acidovorax sp. KPB24-03. The sequence continues at coordinate 1,313 of NZ_BAAJYR010000569.1, forward strand.
GCCGGAAGATTGGGACGCCAGTTGCTCCAGGGTTTCCTGGTTGCGGCGCAAGAAATCCTGGTTCTTGGCTTCAAGGGCTTCCACCTGCTGGAGGGTGCGAGCGCCCGCTTCCTGCGGCCGGGGCGTATGGATGTAGACACCGGGAAAATCCGTGCGGTGGATGGGCATGGGACACCTCCTGGCGGCGTTTGCGGAAAAGGGAAAGACGCTACCGGCATCCCGGTCACGCGCGGCACAACGAGCGCATGCGACGGGTTCCCGCCATGGTGGCGAATGCATTGCCGCTGCGCCTGTCCATGCGCCCTGACCTTTCCTTCCCTGAGCTCGTTCGCGAAGTGGGCCGCCAAATGCGCCAGATCCTGCGGCACCAGTGCTATCGCTACGAGACCCTGCGGGGTGATTTGAATCTTCTGCTGAACCACCGGCAACTCTTCACCACGGTCGTCAATGTGGAGCCTTTCGACTACGACTTCCGTTTTGCGGGG
>NZ_BAAJYR010000570.1:0-1784 GCF_057546605.1 Acidovorax sp. KPB24-03
CGGCCCTGCCGGTGCTGATCCTCACCGCCGCCGACAGCGTGGAAGAGCGCGTCAAGGGCCTGGATTTCGGGGCCGACGACTACATGGCCAAGCCCTTCAGCCTGCAGGAACTCGAGGCGCGCGTGCGCGCCCTCACGCGGCGCGGCATGGGCGGCACCACCAGCGCCATCCGCCACGGCCCGCTGGTGTATGACCAGGCCGGCCGCATGGCCACCATCGACGGCAAGCTGGTGGAGCTGTCGGCGCGCGAACTGGGCCTGCTGGAGGTGCTGCTGCAGCGCGCCGGCCGGCTGGTGTCCAAGGAACAACTGGTCGAGCGCCTGTGCGAGTGGGGCGAAGAGGTGAGCAACAACGCCATCGAGGTGTACATCCACCGCCTGCGCAAGAAGATCGAGCGCGGCCCGATCCGCATCGCCACGGTGCGCGGCCTGGGCTACTGCCTTGAGAAGATCGCCACCTGAATGCTATTGATTTAATAGCGGTATGCCCTAGTGATGATTGCGCTGACGGCCCTTTTGGCTTGAACCCCTCCACCGGCGTCCTGTCTTGAAGATCTTCCAGCGCGAGCAGCGCTCCCTCTTCGGCGAGATCCTGGACTGGATGCTCACACCGCTCCTGCTGCTGTGGCCCGTGAGCCTGGCGCTCACCTGGCTGGTGGCGCAGGGCCTGGCCAACAAGCCCTTCGACCGCGCGCTGGAGTACAACGCCCACGCCCTGGCCCAACTGGTCACGGTGCAGGGCGGCAAGGCGCAGTTCAACCTGCCGCAGCCGGCCAGCGAAATCCTGCGTGCTGACGAATCCGACATCGTTTACTACCAGGTGGTCTCGCCCACGGGCGAGTTCCTCTCGGGCGAGCGCGACCTGCCGCGCCCGCCGCCGCCCGAGGACGAGCGCCCGCTCTCGGGCGAGGTGCGCCTGCGCGATGCCGAACTGCGCGGCATCGAGATCCGCGTGGCGTCCATCTGGGTGCGGGTGCCGCTGCCGGGCGCGCCGGCCGCGCTGGTGCAGGTGGCCGAGACGCGCGAAAAAGCGCAGCGTGCTGGCCACGGAAATCATCAAGGGCGTGATGCTGCCGCAGTTCGTGATCCTGCCGCTGGCCGTGCTGCTGGTGTGGCTGGCCCTGGCGCGCGGCATCCAGCCCTTGAGCCTGCTGGAGGAGCGCATCCGCGCCCGCAAGCCCGACGACCTTTCGCCGCTCGACCACAAGGCGGTGCCGCTGGAGGTGGCGCCATTGGTGGACTCGGTGAACGATCTGCTGGGCCGGCTCAGCGACTCGCTGGCCACGCAAAAGCGCTTTCTGGCCGATGCGGCGCACCAGCTCAAGACGCCATTGGCCGGGCTGCGCATGCAGGCCGACCTGGCGCAGCGCGAAGGCACCAGCACCGAGGAGTTGAAGCGATCGCTGCAGCAGATCGGCCGCTCCAGCATCCGCGCCACGCACACGGTGAACCAGCTGCTGGCCCTGGCCCGCGCGGAAGGCAGTGGAACGGCCCTGGCGCGCCAGCCGGTGGACCTGGCCCGGCTGGTGATCGAGGTGGTGCGCGACTGCGTGCCGCGCGCCCTGGAAAAGCACATCGACCTGGGGTACGAGGGCGCCGAGCCCGGTGCGCCCGGCGTGTGGATGGAGGGCAATCCCACGCTGCTCAAGGAGCTGGCGCGCAACCTGCTGGACAACGCGATCAACTACACGCCCTCCGGGGCCGGGGGCGCCGGGGATCATCAACCGCGCGGGTGCTGGCCGACACTTTTCGGCCACGTGCTGCTGCTGCAGGTCGAAGATTCGG
>NZ_BAAJYR010000571.1:0-1780 GCF_057546605.1 Acidovorax sp. KPB24-03
GCGCGCAGCACGTGCACCGGGCGGCCGGCCTCGGCCTCGGCGCGCATGCGGGCGTAGAGCGCGTCGGCGGCCTGCACCTGCTCGCGGGTGGCCTCGGTGCGCACCGACAGGTAGCCCACGGGGCGGTCGCCCTCCATCAGCGGGGTGACGTTGGCCATCACCCAGTAGAAGTCGCCGTTCTTGCGCCGGTTCTTCACCGCGGCCGACCAGGGCCGGCCCTGGCCGATGGTGTCCCACATGTCGCGGAACGCCTCCTCGGGCATGTCGGGGTGGCGGATCAGGTTGTGGGGCTGGCCCAGCAGGGCCTCGCGCTCGTAGCCGCTCACCTCGATGAACATCGGGTTGCAGTACAGGATGCGCCCTTTCAGGTCGGTGGTGGACACCAGGGTTTCGCCGGAAGGAAACGGGTATTCCTGCGTGCTGACCGGAAGATTTCTTCGCATGGGAAGCCTTTCTGGGGAAGAAGCTTTTGTCTCGTACGGACGGTGCGGCACGGCGCCGCGGGCCCCTGCGGGATGCAGTGCGGCCGATGGTAGGTGGCACATCCCGGCTTGTGGAAACCTTTCGGCCGGGGCTTGATCTGGGTCAAGAGCCCGGGGACGCTGCGAACGCGGACCGTCGTTTCCCGACCACCCATTTGCTATCAATTGAATAGCTACCAAGACAATGAAAACGCCGGCATGCGGGCGATTTGGCTCTCAAAACCCCGTTCCGTCCCGCAGAAACCCTTCGGATCGACGGCCCGGCCGGCCGGCGGCCCGCCAGCGCGGCCACACACTCCCGGGGCCAGCGCCCGAGGGGCCCGCCACCGCCTGCGAGGGGCACGCGCGGCCCGCACGCGGCATGAAGGTTGCAAGGTCCGGACACGAGGCCCGCCGGAGGGCTTTCCAGCCTGCTACAGCTTCACACGATCTTTTCAATTGACCGTCAGAATGCTCGCCACAACGAAAGCCGTGCCTTGTCCATGAATTGCCCACGCCCTGCCACACGCTCGCTGCCCTCCGCCCCCGCTGCCATGGCCCCACGGCCCTCCTCCTTGACCTCTTCCTGTGTGACCGCTGTCCCCGGTGCCCTGCGCCGGGCCGGCGCTGCCGTGCTGGCGGCCGCCTTCGTGGTGACCGGGTGTTCGGACAAGGCCGCCAAGCAGCCCGCGCCGCGCGCCCCGGTGGAAGCCGGCGTGGTCACGATCCAGCCCGAGCGGCAGTCGATCACCACCGAGTTGCCCGGGCGCACCAGCGCGTTCCTGGTCGCCGAGATCCGGCCGCAGGTGGGCGGCATCGTGCAAAAGCGGCTCTTCACCGAAGGGGCGGACGTGAAGGCCGGGCAGGTGCTGTACCAGCTGGACGCCTCGCCCTTCGAGGTGGCGCTGGCGAGCGCCGAAGCCTCGCTGGGCAAGGCCCAGGCCACCGTGGGCACGGCCGAGACCAACGCGCGGCGCAATGCCGAGCTGGTCAAGATCGATGCGATCAGCCGGCAGGTGTATGACGACAGCCAGGCGGTGCTGGTGCAGGCCCGCTCGGACCTGGCCGTGAACCGCGCGGCGGTCGAGAACGCCCGCATCAACCTGGGCTACACCCGCATCAAGGCGCCCATCTCGGGCCGCACCACCACCTCGGCGGTGACGCCGGGCGCGCTGGTGACCGCCAACCAGACCACGGCGCTCACCACCATCTCGCAGATCGACCCGCTCTACGTGGACGTGACCCAGTCCAGCACCGACGTGCTGCGCCTGAAGACCGACCTGGCCAAGGGGCGCTTTCAGCGCGCGGGCGAAGGCCAG
>NZ_BAAJYR010000572.1:0-1778 GCF_057546605.1 Acidovorax sp. KPB24-03
ACCTCGGCCAGCAGGGCGTCGACGGCGGCGGCGTCGGTGGGCAGATCGGTGCGACCCAGCTTGGCGGCGTGGGCCAGCTCTTCCTGGAGCAGCGCGGCCGTGGCCTCGCGCGGCAGATGGGCGCAAAAGCAGCGGCCGGTGGCGGAGGCCAGCAGCGGCATGACGTCGCCCAGGCGCAGGTTGGCGGTCACGGCCTGGGGTGATTCCTCCCAGTGCACGATGGTCGGGCCCCGGTTGCCCCACACGGCCAGCGCCAGGGTGTGGCCGATGGTGTCCATCAGCGCGGGCACGCGCTCGCGCGCCAGGCGCATCGCATCGAGCCGCGCGAGCGAGGCCAGGCCCAGCTTGAGCGCGGCCGGCCCCAGGTCGTAGCGCGCGGTGCCCGGGTCCTGCGCCACCAGCCCCAGGCGCTGAAAGCTCACGAGGTAGCGGTGCGCCTTGGCGGCGCTCATGCCGGCCGTGGCCGCGAGGTCCTTGAGCATCAGCGGTCCACGCGACCGGGTCAGCCCCTCCAGCAGGGCGAAGCCGACTTCCACCGACTGTATGCCTGCCCGTTCCTTGTCCATCTGCACTAGAATTTCCAGAGTTTTGTTTAGTTAAATCAATTTAACCATTCGTAATTCGTGCCGGGCACCCGCCGCCGGTGCGTTGGAAGACAAGAGGTCTGAGCCCCATGAAACTCGCCACCTACAAAGATGGTTCCCGCGACGGCCAGCTGGTCGTCGTCTCCCGCGACCTGGGCACGGCCCATTATGCGACCGGCATCGCGAGCCGCCTGCAGCAGGTGCTGGACGACTGGGGCTTCCTGTCGCCCCAGCTGCAGGACCTGTACGACCAGCTCAACGCCGGCCGCGCCCCGCACGCGTTTCCGTTCGATCCCGCCCAGTGCATGGCCCCGCTGCCGCGCGCCTACCAGTGGGCGGACGGCTCCGCCTACATCAACCACGTCGAACTGGTGCGAAAAGCGCGCAACTCCGAAGTGCCCGAGAGCTTCTACACCGACCCGCTGATGTACCAGGGCGGCAGCGACGACTTCATCGGCCCGCGCGACGACGTGGTCGTGCCGAGCGAGGCCATGGGCATCGACTTCGAGGCCGAGATCGCCGTCGTCACCGGCGACGTGAAGATGGGCACCACGCCCGAGCAGGCGCTGGACGGCATCCGCCTGGTCATGCTGGCCAACGACGTCTCGCTGCGCAACCTCATCCCGGCCGAACTGGCCAAGGGTTTCGGCTTCTTCCAGTCCAAGCCCGCCACCGCGTTCAGCCCGGTCGCCATCACGCTCGACGAACTGGGCGACGCCTGGGACCAGGGCCGCGTGAACCTCACGCTGCAATCGACCTGGAACGGCCGCAAGGTCGGCATGTGCGATGCCGGCCCCGAGATGACCTTCCACTTCGGCCAGCTCATCGCCCACGTGGCCAAGACGCGCAACGTGCGCGCGGGCTCCATCATCGGCAGCGGCACGGTCAGCAACCGCGGCGTGGAGCAGAACGGCCGCACCGAGTGGCCCAAGGGCTACAGCTGCATCGCCGAAAAGCGCTGTATCGAGACCATCCAGGACGGCAAGCCCTCCACCGAGTTCATGAAATTCGGCGACACCATCCGCATCGAGATGAAGAACAAGGCCGGCCAGAGCCTGTTCGGCGCCATCGACCAGAACATCGCGGCCCCGCAATGACGACCCGCGCGGGGCTGGCCCGGCTCGCGCTGGCGGCGTGGCTGTTGCTGCCGGGCGCCTTGCTGGCGCAGCAGGCGCCGGCCATGGCCGCGCCAGC
>NZ_BAAJYR010000573.1:0-1777 GCF_057546605.1 Acidovorax sp. KPB24-03
CGGTGACCGTCTCGGGCACGCCGGCCGAGCCCCTGGGCCGGCTGAACCTGGACACCCCCCGCCGAGACCGGCAGCCGCCTGGGCCTCACGCCGCGCGAGACGCCCGCCTCGGTCTCCGTGGTGGACCGCGCCACCATCGAAGCCCGTGGCGCGCAGGACACGCAGGAGATCCTGCGGGCGATCCCCGGCGTGACCGCGCACAACGCGCCGGGCTCGATGGCGGCCAGCTACCGGGGCTTCAGCAACAACTCGGTCACGCAGCTGTACAACGGCATCACGGTGCAATACGGCAGCGCCACGCGCGCCGTGGACAGCTGGATCTACGACCGGGTGGAGGCCGTCGGCGGCGCGTCGAGCTTCCTGTACGGCGCGGGGGCCGTGGGCGGCTCGCTCAACTACATCACCAAGACGCCCGACCGCAGCGGCGACTTCGCGGAAGGCCGGCTGCGCGCGGGCTCCTACGGGCTCAAGGAAGCCTCGGCGGGCCTCAACCGCCGCATCGCGGGGCCGCAGGACGGCGGCGCAGGGCCGAGCCACTTCGCGCGCATCGACGTGAACCACCGCGACGCCGGCAGCTGGACCGCGGGCACGCAGACCCGGTCCACGCAGCTGGCCGCATCGCTGCTGTCCGACCTGGGCAGCGGCTTCACGCACCTGCTGGCGTACGAGTACCAGAAGGACGCGGTGGACCGCCCCTACTGGGGCACGCCGGTGCTCAACCCCGCCGTGGGCGCGCTGCGCATCGATCCCGGGACGCGCTTTGCCAACTACAACAGCAGCGACGGCATGTACGCCCACCGCGTGCAGTGGCTGCGCTCGGTGGCGCAGTGGCGCGTGTCCGGCGCCCTGCAGTGGCGCAACACGCTCTATGCCTACGACGCGCTGCGCGACTACCGCAACGTGGAGACCTACCAGTTCAACGCGGCCAACACCCTGGTCTCGCGCGGCAGCGCTTATTTGCAGCGGCACGACCAGCAACTGGTGGGCAACCGCACCGAGGCCACCTGGCGCGGCACGCTGGCCGGCCGGCCGAGCGATTGGGCCTTCGGCCTGGACGTGAGCGTGAACCGGCAGACGCGCTTTCCCAACAGCCTGGCCGGCACGGTGAGCACGGTGGACCCGTACCGCTTCACGACCGAGCGGTTCTTCGACATTTCCGGCATGGCCCCCGGCTTTCGCGCCGACCGCGACAACCGCGTGCAGACCACCGCGGTGTTCGTGGAGAACCACACGGCCCTGGTGCCCGGCGTGAACCTGGTGACGGCCCTGCGGCAGGAGCGCATCGCGCTGGACCTGACCAACCGCCGCGCCGTCACCGCCACCAGCCCCGCCACGTTCGAGCGCAGCTACACGCCCACCACCGGCCGCCTGGGCGTGGTGTGGGACGTGGCCCCCGGCGCCAACGTGTACGCCCAGTACGCCACGGCGAGCGACCCACCGTCGGGCTCGCTGTCCACGGCCTCGTTCGCCGACGTGGCCAACAACAGCGCGCTCACCACGGGCCGGCAGCTGGAAGCGGGCGCCAAGTTCGACTTCTGGGGCGGGCGGGGCACGGCCACGGTGGCGGCGTTCCAGATCACGCGGCGCAACATCGCCTCGCAGGACCCCAACAACCCCGCGTTCACCGTGCTGGTGGGCGAGCAGTCGTCGCGCGGCGCGGAGGTCGCCGTGGGCCTGCGCCTGACCGACCGATGGCAGCTGCAGGCCAACGCGATGCGCACCCGCGCCCGCTACGAGCAGTTCGTGCAGGGCGGCGTGTCGCTGGCCGGCCGCACGC
>NZ_BAAJYR010000574.1:0-1771 GCF_057546605.1 Acidovorax sp. KPB24-03
ATTTCATAGCAATATGCCCTAGAAGAATATGCGCTGGAGCCGTTTTTGAACCTGTTGTCGGCAACCTACCCGATCGAAAGAACCCTTCCATGCCTTTGATCGCCCCTGCCGCAGGCGGCACACGAACCCCGCAGGCCAACCGCCGCCCTGCCCTGGCCAGCCTTCGCGGCCGGGCTTCAATCCATCGCCATCGAGGTGTGGAAGGAACAAGCCGCATGGCCCCGGGGGGCTCGACTCCTCCGATCGATTGAGCTTCACACACGCCGTGCGCTTGATCAAGCGCAAGATGCGGCTGTTCCCCCTGACCGGCTGCCAGCTTGGCGTGATGCCTTGTTCAAGGAGATCGCCAGCGTCCGTTGTGTCAGCAGCCGTGGCCGCTTCAACCCTCGCGGGGTACGTCGCAAGATAAGCAGCTTCAACGCCCGTCATCGGGGCGAGTCTTTTCATCAGTTGGATCAACTCTGTCTATGAAGGTGAGTAGCCAGCAGGATGCAACCCCAAGAATGAGGGGCCGCGTTAGCGAGCTCTTGTAGCCGCTTCGAGCGGCTCATATCCCGAATGCCCCGGCTTTGCCGGTGGATAGTTACTCAGCCTCCCACCCCTTATCCGCTGCCCGACGCTCGCAGTTCCTGAGCAGCGTGTCCGGATCCAGTTCGTAGAAGCCCGGCACAAATTGTTGCGTCATGCCCACGCGATTGCACAGCGTGCGCATGGCTCCCGACACGACGTTGTCGATCCCGACCAGTTCCACACCGAGTTTCTTCGCCTCTTTCGCCGCAGCGGCCAAGTACATGGTGCCCAAGCCCTTGCCCTGCATCTCCTCGGGAAACTCAATGTCCCCAAAGCTGATGGACGAATGTCCACCGTGGCACGGGTCGCTTTGGGAGTGTTCCATCTGATGCTGGGTCTCGATACGCCGACCCGTAGGTGTCTCCAGCGCCATATCAAAGCACAGCTCGTTCGATCCGGGGGCGATAGGGTGCGCCTGCACGCTGAACTGGCCGATCGACGGATGGCTATAGACGCTCTGGGATGATCGCGGCGAATGGGCGGATTGCACCGACGACGTCCGGGCGCTGCTCGACGAACTGGCATTGCTGCTAGGCGAGCCCGGTGGTGTCAATGCGGCGCGGGGTGCGCGGTTTCCGGCGGAAGACTGCCGCCGCGCCGAATTGGGTTCGAGGCCCGGCACTGAGTTGCGCCTGACATAGGTGTTACCCGACTCTCGCCGCGGCCCGTCCGTTTGCCATCGGGGTGCCGATGGAGATCTCGCCCCGCCGGAACTGCTTATACATTGGCCCATCATTCATCCTTGATATTGGGATAGTGCATATTGCCTCAGCACTCGCTCATCGACTAGCCAGTAGCGAACATAGGCACATGGCGGCGAAGAGAGCAAGTGGATGGTGATCTACCCGCATCGTGATCACGCAGCCGCCGCGCATTAATGAAAAGGTGCCAGCTTGGCATGGTGCATTGCTCAAGGAGATCGCTAGCGTCCGTTTAAGCAACTTCAACGTCCGCCGGTGCGCTTTCATGCCGAGAGCCAGCGCGGCGCGCTCGTCATCACCCGCATCGAGGCCGTGCGCTGAAGCCCCCCCGCGCGGCGCCATAATCGCCGCCCATATGACCGCAGCATCCCGTTCGGCCAGCGACGCTGGCAGCATCACCCGCGTGGCGGGCATCGAGGTCGGCCACTACACCGACGCCCGCCGCCCCACGGGCTGCACCGCCATCCTGGCGCGCGAGGGCGCCGTGGGCGGCGTCGACG
>NZ_BAAJYR010000575.1:0-1758 GCF_057546605.1 Acidovorax sp. KPB24-03
CCGGTCACCCCTGTCGCGCCAGTGGCGCCCGTCACGCCGGTCGCCCCGGTGACGCCCGTGGCACCGGTCACCCCTGTTGCGCCCGTGGCACCTGTGACACCCGCTCCGGTGGCGCCCGTGGCCCCGGTGGCTCCCACCGGGCCCGTCGCGCCGATGGGGCCAGTGGCCCCCGTGGCTCCAGTGGCGCCCGTCGCACCGGTGCCCACGCCAGGGGCGCATTGCGTCAGCTGGCCCGTGGCGGCGTTGTAGCAAGTCAGGCTGGCGTTGGTCGGCGAGGCGGACAAGCCGGGCACATAGACCTCACCCGTGCCTTGCACGCGCAGGCGTTCCTGGCCGCCCTGGCCCTTGACCACGAATCCTCCGCCGGCAGGGGGCGTGACGGTGATGTCCGCGGCCAGTACACCGGCGGCATGCAGGGCGAGGACGGAACTCAGTGCGGGAACGACCCAGTAGCGGTGCAGGCGATTCTTGGACATGGGGAAACCCTCTCTTGTCTAGCAGTGTGTTGAATGTCTTTTCCAGCGGTTGGGCCCGCTGGTGATGTCCGTCAGCCGATCCGGCGGGAAGGGGCCGCGATGTCGCGCCGCTTCCAGAACATGCCCATGCCGATCAGCAGCGACAGCAGCATCAGGCCGTACTCGCTGAGCGTCGGAATGGCTGCCACGGCGGTTGCGGCGCCGATCTGGACGGTGCCGGTCACGGTGGCGAAGTTGCGCACCACGGTGGCGTTGGGACCCAGGTTGACCACGGCCGTGCTGCCGCTGGACGATACGAGCTGCACGTTCTGCCCCGGAGCGCCTTGCACGGTGAGCGTGCCCAGCACGGTGATATTCGTGCCGGCGGGCAGCACGAAGGTGCGGCCGGTGGTGCTGGAGATGGTCAGGTTCTGGAACACGAAGTTGCCGCTGATCTGGCTGGTGTTGCCGGGATCGCAGCCGTCGCGCAGCACCACGGTGTTGTTGCCGGTATTGATGTTGCCGCCGGAGATGAGATTGCCACCCACCGAAATGACGCCATTGCTGCCCGTGACATTGGAGCCCGAACTGAAGGTGGCGTCGGTGTCCACGGTCACCGTGCCGCCATTGAGGTTCAGCGTGCCTTGCATGTCGAGCGCGGAGCAGCCCAGATCCGTCTGGCCTCCCGCGGGAACGTCGAGCGACGAACCGGGCGGAAAGACCCATTGCGCGGCAGCGGGGCTGCACAGGACCAAAGCGGTCGCCAACCCAACCAGGAGCCGCCCGAGTGCTTGTTTCATACCGAATTCCTTGATTTGACCGGACAGGCTCGACGACCGGGTCACTCCTGCCCGGTCAGCCATGTCCGTGTGAGTCCGCATTGCGGTTTTCTAATTGACTATCGACGCCGCATCATCGCTAAATAAATACTGTCTTGCAAACAAAATTTAACGCCTGTGACGATGGTGCATCACTCGGGAAAACGCCCATGGCGAAGGCCAGATCACACATTCGTTGATGCAGGTCAGCCCGCCTACCAGTCTTCCTTCACGGCCAGCACCGCCTGCCGTCCCCCGGCCGCGCGCCCCGCCAGCCAGGCGGTCACCGTGCCGGTGGCCAGCACGGCCGCGCACAGCGCCAGCAACCGCAGCCATGGCACCCGCAGGTCCATGGTCCAATGAAAACTCTGGGGGTTGACGACGTGCACCAGTACCACTGACACGGCCAGGCCCAGCACGGTGCCTGCCACGGCACCGATGGCGGTCCAGGCGGCGCCTTCGCCGGCCACCACGGCCAGCACCTG
>NZ_BAAJYR010000576.1:0-1755 GCF_057546605.1 Acidovorax sp. KPB24-03
CGAGGTGGGGGCCGCAGCGGGCGCCCCGGCCTTGGCCGGAGTCTCCTTGGGCGAGAGCACCGCGCGCACGCGGCCTCCGGGCGTGGCCGCGGTGTTGCTGCCGGCGGGGGCGGCCTTCTGGCCATCGACGGTGAACACGTCGGTCAGGTTGTTGTAGACGATGAGGGCACCGGCCATCTCGTCGGTGAGGGTGGATTCGCGGTAGCGGCGCAGTTCCGAGCGGCGGATGAGCCGCACCAGATCGGCCCGGCCGTCGTACTCGATGACCTCGCCCTCGCCCTCGACGAACTCGTCGGGCATGCCGGGCGCCGTGTCGCGCTTTTGCCGGAAGAAGGCCCGCTTGCCGGCCTCGGCCGTCATGGTGCCGTACTGGAAGCCATCGGGGTCCTGCCGGACGTCCAGCCGCGCGCCGCGCAGCAGGATGGTGCCCTTGGTGACCACCACGCGGCCGGTGAAGACGCTGGTTTGCTTGAGCTCATCGTGGCGCAGTGCATCGGCCTCGATGTTCATGGGCTTGTTGCGGTCGGCCTTTTCGGCGCGGGCGCCCCCCATGGCGAAAGCCAGGGCGGCAAGCAGGAGGATCGGTAGGAGGCGTTTTCTCATAGGGCACGAATCTTGCAAAGATTGTAGCCACCCCTTGGCGCGATCCGGGAGCAGCAAAGAAAAAGCCCGCAAACGCGGGCTTGCATCGCACGGAGCGGGGAACTCAACCGCCCTTGGCGGCGGTGGAAGCGAGGTACTCCACCACTTGCAGCACGCCCTGCATGTTGCCGGCCATGGTGCCATCGGTGTAGTAGCGGCCGGCCACGCCCATCGAGGGCACGCCTTCCACGCCGTAGGCTTCCTGCAGCTGGGCGGCCTTGCGCAGCTGGTTGGACACGGAGAAGGAGTTGTACGCTTCCTTGAACTTGGCCACGTCCACGCCCTGCTTGCCGATCCATTCGAAGATCAGGTCGTCCTTGTTGAGGGCCTGCTTTTCCACGTGCACGGCGCGAAACACCTTGGCGTGCAGATCGCCGACCTTGCCCATGCTTTCCAGGGCGAAGTACAGCTTTTGCTGCGGTGCGAAGCTGGAGTTGAACGCCACGGGCATGCGGCGGATAACGAGGTCCTTGGGCGCCGCCTTGATCCAGGCTTCCAGCGTGGGCTCGAAGGCGTTGCAGTGGGGGCAGCTGTACCAGAAGAACTCGATGACCTCGACCTTGCCGGCGGGCACGTCGCTGGCCACGGGCTTGGCGAGCTTGACGTAGTCCTTGCCTTCCTTGAATTGGCGGGCCTGGGTCATGGCGGGCGTCGCCAGGGGCAGCGTCAGGGCGGAAGCGGCCACGGCCGTGGCGGTGGACAGGGAAAACTCGCGGCGTTTCATGAAAAAGACACTCCTTGTTCGGTCAGAGGGTTGTGAGCGGCAGCCTGCGGGAAAAGTTCAGCGCTGCACGCGCACCAGCGCGGATTCGACGCCCGCGCCATCGAGCTTGTCCTTGAGCATTTCGGCATCGTCGCGCTTGGTGAAGGGGCCGACGCGCACGCGAAAGACGGTCCGGCCGCTCTGCTCGCGCTCGCTCACCCGGGCCTCCCAGCCCAGCATGGCCAGCTTGGCGCGCTGCGCATCCGCGTCGCCCTGGGTGCGGAAGGCACCGGCCTGCACGAAGTAATCAAACGGCTCGGCGCCGCCGGGCGCGCTGGCGGCACGGGCCTTGGCCAGATCGCCCAGCGGATCGGACGAGGCGGCAGGCTTGCTGGCGGCACCCCGGGGCG
>NZ_BAAJYR010000577.1:0-1748 GCF_057546605.1 Acidovorax sp. KPB24-03
GCCCGCGCGCGTGGTGCACAGCGCGCGCACATGGGCGGGCGCCGGCCAGTCGGGCACCAGCCAATCGTGGCCCGGTGGTGGCATGGACATCGGCGCGGTCAGGCTTCGTGGTCCGGGCAGGCGGACGGGTGCGCGCCCTGGAAGGCGGGCAGCGCCATGGCGGCTTCCCACGCGGCCATGGTGAGCGGCAGGCCGTCCAGGTTCACGCGAAAGCGCTGGGCATTGAAGATCTGCGGCACCAGGCAGCAGTCGGCCAGCGTGGGCACGTCGCCCCAGCAGAACTGCGAGGGGGCCAGTCCGGCGGCCTGCCGCTCCTGCGCCAGCAGGCCCAGCTGGCGTTCGAAGGCCGCCAGGCCGTTGCGCGTCCAGTGGTGGTACCAGGCGGTCTTGGTGTCTTCGCTCTGCTGCAGTTCCTGCGTGAGGTACTTGAGCACGCGCAGGTTGTTGATGGGGTGGATCTCGCAGGCGATCATCTGCGCCAGCGCCCGCACCTGGGCGCGGCCGAGCGGGTCGGCGGGCAGCAGGGGTGGCTCGGGATGCATCTCGTCGAGGTACTCGATGATGGCCAGCGACTGCGCCAGGGTGTGGCCGTCGTCGGTGACCAGCGCCGGCACGAGCGGATCGCCCAGCCGGTCGGCATAGGCGGGAAGGCGGTGTTCGGCACGCACCAGGTGCACCGGCACATAGTCGTAAGGCAGGCCCTTGATCCCCAGGGCGATGCGCACGCGGTACGAGGACGATGAACGGAAGTAGTTGAACAGCTTCATGGTGCGGCGAGCATAACGCCGCCCTGCCGGGGACAGCGACCACGCCGGCCCCGTGGCACACTGCCGGTTTGCGCCCGCGCCGGCACGATGCCGCCGCGCGGCCCTCCCCGCATCCGGCGCGGCCAGCCCCGCGCCGTCCCTTTTCGAAGAAAGGCAGACATGAGCTATGTGATTCCTCCCGCGGCCGTGGCCAGCGTGCCCGTCATCGGCACCGGCGACCGGTTCCCCGTGCACCGCATCTACTGCGTGGGCCGCAATTACGAAGAACACGCCAAGGAAATGGGCTTCACCGGCCGCGAGCCGCCCTTCTTCTTCATGAAGCCCGCCGACGCCCTGGTCGTGGTCGATGCCGGCCAGACCGGCACGCTGCCCTACCCCACGCTCACCGCCAACCTGCACCACGAGATCGAACTGGTGGTGGCCATCGGCAAGGGCGGCAAGGGCATCACCGCGGCCGACGCGCTGCAGCACGTGTATGGCTATGCCGTGGGCCTGGACATGACGCGCCGCGACCTGCAAAGCGACATGAAGGACCAGAAGAAGCCCTGGGAGATCGGCAAGAGCTTCGACCTGTCGGCCCCCATCGGCCCGATCCACCGCACGGCCCAGACCGGCCACTTTCCCAAGGGCGCCATCACGCTGTCGGTGAACGGCACGGTCAAGCAGAGCGCCGACCTGGCGCAGATGATCTGGAGCGTGGCCGAGCAGATCAGCAACCTGTCGCAGGCGTTCGAGCTCAAGGCCGGCGACCTGATCTACAGCGGCACGCCAGAAAACGTGGGCGCCGTGGTGCGCGGGGACCTCATGGTGGCGCACATCGACGGCCTGCCGGACCTCTCGCTGCGCGTGGTCTGAACCGGGCCGCAGCGGCGCCGAAAAGGCGTTGGCAGGCGGCCGGCGTGGCGGTGGCACACTGCCCCGCCATGACCTCTCCTTCCGCTCCTGAGCACCGCCCGTGGGTGCGCGGCACGCGCCAGGGAG
>NZ_BAAJYR010000578.1:0-1743 GCF_057546605.1 Acidovorax sp. KPB24-03
ACTGCTCGCGCCGCGCAGCGCGCCCCTGGTGCCACCGGCCCCGCCGGCCCGCGCCCCTGCCAAGGCGTTCGACCCGATCGAGGCCGACGAAGTGGCAGCTTTCAAGCGGGCCCTGGACAACGCCGCCGCGGCCAAGCCTCCCGCACCAGCACCGCGCACGGGGGTGTCCACGCGCTCGGGACCGCTGCTGCCTTCGACGCCCACCGGCTTCGAAGACACGGAAATGCCGGGCAGCGACGCCCGCTCGCCCGATCTGAGCAACACCCAGTACGGCGACCTGCGCTGAGCCGTACCAGCGGCGGCACGGGCCTCATCACCCCAGCCGCCGCCGCGTGTCGGCCTGCAGCGGATCAGTACACGTCGCGCCGGTAGCGGCCCTCGGTGATCAGCGCATCAACGGCATCGGCTCCGAGCACCTCCACCATCGCCGCGTCCACGCCGGCCGCCATGCCTTCGGCGCTGCCGCACACATAGACCACCGCGCCCTGCGCGATCCATTCGCGCAAGGGGCCCGCCGCATCGCGCAGCCGGTCCTGCACATGGCGATGGGCCTCCCCGTCGCGGGAGAAAACCCGGTCCAGTCGTTCGAGAAAGCCCTGGTTCTGCCAGCCACCGATTTCTTCGGCGCACAGGTTGTCGTGAGCCCGCTGGCGCTCGCCGAACAGCAGCCAGTTGCGCCGGTGGCCCGCACGCACCCGAGCCCGCAGGTGGGAGCGCAAGCCCGCCAGGCCCGATCCATTGCCGATGAAGAGGCAAGGTGCGTCGCCCGGGGCGGCATCGAAGCGCGGATTGGTCACCAGGCGCAAAGCCACTTCGGCACCCAGCGGGGCATGGGCGGTGAGCCAGCCCGACGCCAGCCCCAGCCCCTGGGCATGCCGCTCCTGGCGGACCAGCAGCTGCAGCGCGCCGTCGCCAGGCAGGGAGGCCACGGAGTAGGTGCGGGGCGCCAGGGCCACCAGCGCATCGGCACAGGCTTGGGCATGGACCTCTGCCGCGCCCGACGGCAGCGGGGGCAGCACACTCACCGCCAGGGCCTCGGCCAGCGTGGTCCTGACGCCCCCATGCTGCACCGGTGCAGCGCCATCGGCACCCGCGGCTTGCAGCCAGGCCACGACGGCCTCGGGCGCGTGGCGCGGCAGCACCTCCACCAAGGCGCCCGGATGCCATTCGGCCGGGGTGCCTGAGGTGAGCGACACCTCAAACAAGGGGTGGCCCAGGCTGCCCGGATTGAGGCAATCGCGCCGTTCCAGGCGCCACGGCGCGTAGACGGGCGCCATACCGCCTTCCGCCAAGGCTCCCTCCAGGGCCAGATGCGCCACGCCGTCCAATGCGGCCAGGGCCTCGCTCCAGCGGGCCAGGGCCGCAGGATCTGCGTCGTCCACTTCGATGAGCGGAAACAGCGGCCCGGCGCCCGCCCGGCGCAGGCCTTCGTCCAAAGCGTGGCCGAAGCCGCAAAAGCGCGTGTAGTTGCGGTCGCCCAGCGCGAGCAGGCCGTAGCGCACGCCCTGCAGCGAGTTTGGCGGCTGTTGTGTCAGCAACCGGGCGAAACGGCGGGCGTTGTCGGGCGGCTCGCCCTCGCCGAAGCTGCTGGCCACCAGCAGCACGCGGCGGTGCCCGGCCAGCATCGCGGGCGTGAGCGCCTGCAGCGATTGCACGGCCACACCCAAGCCGGCGCGCTGCAATGCGGCCGCGCTCTGCAGCGCCATGCGCTCGGCCTGGCCGGCCTGACTGGCGTAGGCGACC
>NZ_BAAJYR010000579.1:0-1737 GCF_057546605.1 Acidovorax sp. KPB24-03
CGCAGGTCAAGGCACGTCCGTGCTGTGCGCCATTGGGGCGACCGCCTGGGCTTCCCCCAAGGGGTTTGATCGTCAACTATTGTGGTGCGCAGCGTGAAGAAGCTCGTGCCGCCGTTCAACCTGCCCGGCGCGGTGCGCTTCAACGACGCGCTGTCGCAGGCGCGCGTGGCACGCTCAAGGTTCCCGACCTGCGCCCCGACGACGTGGCCCTGGCTGCAGTACACGGGCGGCACCACGGGCGTGAGCAAGGGCGCCGTGCTCCTGCACCGCAACATCATCGCCAACGTGCTGCAGGCCGAAGCCTGGAACCTGCCCGTGATGCAGACCGTGCCGGCCAACGAGCAGCCCACCACCGTGTGCGCGCTGCCGCTCTATCACATCTTCGCCTTCACCGTGAACATGATGATGAGCATGCGCACGGGCGCCAAGAACATCCTGCTGCCCAACCCCCGCGACCTGGCGGCGGTGCTCAAGGAGCTTTCGCGGCACACCTTCCACAGCTTCCCGGCCGTGAACACACTGTTCAACGGCCTGGCCCACCACCCCGACTTCAACACCGTGAACTGGAAGAACCTCAAGGTGTCGGTGGGCGGCGGCATGGCCGTGCAGGGCGCGGTGGCCAAGCTCTGGCTGGAAAAGACCGGTTGCCCCATCTGCGAAGGCTACGGCCTGTCGGAGACCAGCCCCACGGTCGCCTGCAATCCGGCCACGGAAAAGGCGTTCACCGGCACCATCGGCGTGCCGATCTCCAGCACCTACATGAAGCTCATCGACGACGATGGCCGCGACGTGACCGAGCCAGGCGCGCGCGGCGAGATCGCCATCAAGGGCCCGCAGGTCATGGCCGGCTACTGGCAGCGGCCCGACGAGACCGCCAAGGTCATGACGGACGACGGCTACTTCAAGTCCGGCGACATCGGCGTGATCGATGAGCGCGGCTACTTCAAGATCGTGGACCGCAAGAAGGACATGGTGCTGGTGAGCGGCTTCAACGTCTACCCCAACGAGGTCGAGGACGTGGTGGCCACGCTGCCCGGCGTGCTCGAATGCGCGGTGGTGGGCGTGCCCGACGAGAAGACGGGCGAAGCCGTCAAGCTGGTCATCGTCAAGCGCGGCACCGACCTCACCGAGGCGCAGGTGCGCGAGTTCTGCAAGGCCAACCTCACCGGCTACAAGCAGCCCCGCGTGATCGAGTTCCGCGAATCGCTGCCCAAGACCCCGGTGGGCAAGATCCTGCGCCGCGAGCTGCGCGACAAGCGCTAGTGCGGCCCGTCCCGTCCTGGCTCCGGGCCACCCCGCGCGGGCGCAACCGCTGGGGGCGTTGCGGCCGTGACGACCGCCATCCTCAGCGCCCTGGCCGAAGAGCAGCAGGGCCTCATCGACGCGCTCTCCCGGGGGCGCCGCACCCTGCATGCCGGCCGCACGTTCTGGAGCGGCAGCCTGCACGGGTGCGAGGTCGTGCTGGCGCTCTCGGGCATCGGCAAGGTCGCGGCAGCCACCACCGCCACCGCGCTGATCGAGCGCTTCGGCGCGGCACGCGTGGTGTTCACCGGTGTGGCCGGCGGCCTGGGCGCGGACGTGCAGGTGGGCGACGTCGTCGTGGCGCACGACTTTCTGCAGCACGACATGGACGCCTCGCCCCTGTTCCCCCGCTGGGAGCTGCCCGGCTACGGCCGCACCCGGCTGCCGTGCGATGACGCGCTGGCTGGCCGGCTGGCCGATGCCGCCGGCGAATGC
>NZ_BAAJYR010000580.1:0-1724 GCF_057546605.1 Acidovorax sp. KPB24-03
GCACCTGCGGCTCGGGCCGCTGCCGCTGCGCGATGCCTTGCGGGCGCTCGCCGGGCCAGCCTGGGAGCTGTCCGTCGATGACGCTGCGCGCGCGGTGTGCTTCGCGCGCGTGACGACTTCGCGTGCGGCGACCGCCAGCCCCATTCCTGCGGCTGCGGCATCGAGCGCGCCGGCCGCCGAACCCGCCGATCCCCACGCGCCCCAGGAGGCCCAGCCATGACCATCCCGCAACTTCCCGACGAGAACGCCGGCCGCGCGCGCTGGTTCAAGATCGCAGCGGCCGCGTGGCTGCTGCTCGTGAGCATCCTCGCCGTGGTCAACAGCGTGGGCCTGTCGCGCCTGAGCGAGCAGAGCCAGGCCAGCGCCCAGGATGCGCACGTGCAGGCGCTCAACACGCGCGTCGCCGAACTCGAACAGCAAGCGGCAGCCTCGAAGAACCAGCCCAAGCCTGTCACCCAGCCCGACTTCGAGGCGGCCCGCAAGGCGCTGGACGAGCGCCTGACGCAGGTCGAGCAGGCCCAGGCCGCAGACACCCATGCCGGCGACTTGCAGGCGCTGCAGGCGCGCATGGGCGACCTCGAAGCGCGCATGAAGCGAACCGCCGCGCCTGCCGTGGCGCCCCAGCGCACCGCCGAGCCGGCCAAGCCCAAGGTGCCCGAACCGCCGTTCAACGTCGTGGGCGTGGAGCTGCGTGGCGGCGAGCGCTTCCTGTCGGTGGCGGCGCCCAAGGCCTCGTCGGTGCTGGACGTGTGGCTGCTACGCGAAGGCGATGCCGTGGGCGCGTGGCATCTGCTGGCGATCGAGGCGCGCGCCGCCGTGTTCCGCGTGGATGGCCAGACCCAGCGCATCGCGCTGCCGTAGGAGTCGGCCATGAAGCACGCCGCCATCTGCTTCGCCGCCATCCTCGCCGCCATCCTCGCCGCTATCGCAGGCGCGGTAGGCACAGCAGGCACAGCCTCGGCGCAGTCGGCGCCGGTCGCGTCTTCGCGCACCGTTCCCGCCCAGGTGCAGAACAGCAACGACTCCGCGCTGGACGAGCGCCTGGCGCGCGATTGGGGCCTGCGCTCCGAAGAATGGGCGCGCTATCGCCAACTGATGCAGGGGCCGCTGGGCATCTATTCCCCGAACCTCGATCCGCTCACGGCGCTGGGCATCGAGGCGCGCAGCGACGAGGAACGCAACCGCTATGCAGAGCTGCAGGTGCAGGCGGAATCGAAGCGCGTGGGCAAGACGCTGGCCTACCAGCGGGCCTACGACGCGGCGTGGAAGCGGCTCTATCCGGGACAGCAGCGCGTGAACATCCCGGGTGCGAAGGCGCCGGGCGCCGGCAACCGGGGCTCGGGCCGGCTGGCGGTTTTCGTGAAGGCCGAGTGCCCGCCGTGCGAGCAGCGCCTGCGCCAGTTGCAGGCGGCCGGCACCGCCTTCGACCTCTACATGGTCGGCAGCCGCCAGGAGGATGCCCGCATCCGCCAGTGGGCGACGCAGGCCGGCATCGACGCCGGCCGCGTGCGCTCGCGCACCATCACGCTCAACCATGACGCCGGGCGCTGGCTGTCGCTCGGCCTGCCCGGCGATCTGCCCGCCCTGGTGCGCGAGGTCAACGGTCAATGGCAGCGGCAGTAGCCCGCCGCGCAGGCTGCGCGGCCCTGGTCCTCGGCCTCAGCGCCCATGCCGCCATCGCCTTCGGCCAAGAGGTGCCACCACCCGCCTACCAGATCGCCGCC
>NZ_BAAJYR010000581.1:0-1721 GCF_057546605.1 Acidovorax sp. KPB24-03
CCGCCGTGCGCGCGCGCCAGCAGCCCCGGCGCGAAGCGCACCGCGTTGCCGGCCATGGCCTGCTCCAGGTCCAGCGTGCCGGCCAGGTGTTCCAGCGATGCGCCCAGCGGCAGCGTGACGAAGGGCGCGCCTTCGATCAGCTCGGCCAGGGCACGCGCAGCGGTCGATTTGGCCGTGCCGCGCGGGCCTTCGATCAGCACGCCCCCCAGTTGCGGATCGATGGCGGCGAGCAGCAGCGCCTGGCGCAGTTGCGGCTGGCCGGCAACGGCGGCGAAGGGAAAAAGCGCGGGCAGGGAAGGAGTGGCGTCTTGCATGCGGAGGGGTGGGGAAGGCGATGTCAGCGCCGATCGCGCCTTGGCCATGCGGTCGATGCGGTCCGGCTGCCAGGGGCGATGTTGCGGGCCGTGCTGCGGCCTGTTGTGCAGATCGGGGTGCGTGGGGTGTCATCCGCGGGCGCCCTCCTGCGCTTGCTCGTGCTCCAGCAGCAGGTCTTGCAGCGCCTGGCGGTAGTCGCCCGGCACCTGCCACAGGCCGCGCTGCATGGCCTCCAGCAGGCGCTCGAGCATGTCGCGCAAGGCGGCAGGGTTGTGGGCGCGCACGAAGTCGCGGGTGCCGGCGTCCAGCACATAGGCATCGGCCACCAGAGCGTAGTGGTGGTCGCTCACCTGGCGCGTGGTGGCATCGAAGCCGAACAGGTAGTCCACCGTTGCTGCCATTTCGAAGGCGCCCTTGTAGCCGTGGCGCTTGGCGCCGTCGATCCACTTGGGGTTGGTGACGCGCGCGCGCACCACCCGGCCGATCTCTTCCTTCAGGGTGCGGATGCGGGGCGCCTGCGGGTTGGCGTGGTCGCCGTGGTACAGGGCGGGCTGCCGGCCCGACAGGTGCCGCACGGCGGCGGCCATGCCACCCTGGAACTGGTAGTAATCGCTGGAGTCGAGCAGGTCGTGTTCGCGGCTGTCCTGATTCTGCGCCACCACGTCCAGGCCCTGCAGCCGGCGCGCGAGCGCATCGCCCGCGGGCTCGCCCGCGGCGTCCTGCCCGTAGGCATGGGCGCTCCAGCCCACGTAGGCGCGGGCCAGGTCGCCGTCGTCTTGCCAGTCGCCGGTCTGGAACAGGCCGTTCAGGCCCGAGCCGTAATGGCCGGGCGGTGCGCCGAACACGCGCCAGCCGGCCTGGCGGCGTGCAGCGGCCGCGTCCACGCCCCGCTGCTGCAGCGCGGCGCATTCTTCGAGGATGCGGGCGCGGATGGGGTTTTCCTCGGCGTCCTCGGCCTCCAGCGCCGCCACGGCCTGCACGGCCGCATCGAACATCTGGACCGTGCCGGGAAAGGCATCGCGGAAAAAGCCGGAGATGCGCAGGGTGACGTCGATGCGCGGGCGGCCCAGCCCCACGCGCGGCACCACCTCGAAATCGACCACGCGCTGGCTGCCCGCCGCCCAGCGGGGCCGCACGCCGATCAGCGCGAAGGCCTGGGCGATGTCGTCGCCGCCCGTGCGCATGGTGGCCGTGCCCCAGACCGACAGGCCCAGCGTGCGCGGGTACTCGCCGTGCTCCTGCAGGTAGCGCTCCAGGATGCGCTGGGCGGACTGCTGGCCCAGCTCCCAGGCGGTGCGGGTGGGAATGGCGCGCGTGTCCAGGGTGTAGAAGTTGCGCCCCGTGGGCAGCACGTCGGGCCGGCCGCGCGACGGCGAGCCGCTCGGGCCCGGCGGCACGAACAGCCC
>NZ_BAAJYR010000582.1:0-1719 GCF_057546605.1 Acidovorax sp. KPB24-03
ACGGCCAGCGCGGACTCCAGGTGGCGAACGGCCGCCGCCTGGGCCACCGCCGCGCGCGGTCGCAGGCCCTCCCACCCCTCTGCCTCACCGGCTTCGCGCAGCACCCATTGCACCAGCGGCCATTGCACCGGGTCTTCACGGCACTCGCTGATCTGGTGGGCGAGGCAGCGGTGCAGGAGCGACAGGGGCTGCGCCGCGCTCTGGTAGGCATCGAGGCGGGCACCGATGTCCAGCGGCCACCGAAGGCGGCCGAGCAGCTCCTGCAGCAGCGCGGTCTTGTCCGCGAAGTGCCAGTAGATCGCGCCGCGGGACACCCCCGCCTGCCGCGCCACCTCGCCCAGCCCGGCGCCTTGCACCCCATGCCGGGCGAAGGCCTGCAACGCCGCGCTGACGATGCGCGCCCGCGTCAGCTCCGCTTCGGTCTTGGTGTGCTTGGCCACGGTGGCAGGCGCTCAGGCCCCGTCAGGTGCCCGGCGGGCATCAGGGTTTCGCGGTGCCGACGGCGGCCACCGGTGTTCCGGTCGATTCCACCCACCCGCCGCCGAGCGTCTTGTAGAGCGTGACGAGGTTGGTGTAGCGCGACAGCCGCGTGCCGATCAGGTTCTGCTGCGCGGTGTAGAGCGAGCGCTGCGAGTCCAGCACGGTCAGGTAGCTGTCCACCCCGCGCTTGAAACGCGCATCCGACAGGCGGTAGCTGTCGGCCGTGGCGTCCACCAGCGACTGCTGTGCCTCCAGCTGGCGGCCCAGCGTGCTGCGCTGGGCCAGCGCATCGGACACCTCTCGGAACGCGGTCTGGATCGCCTTCTCGTACAGGGCCACGTCGATGTCGCGGTCGGTCCGGGCGATGTCCAGATTGGCCTGGTTGGCGCCGCCGTCGAAGATCGGCAGCGAGACCTGCGGCGCGAAGGTCCAGCTGCCCGAGCCGCCCTTGAACAAGCCCGACAGGTCCGCGCTGGAGGTACCGGCCGACGCCGTCAGGCTGATGCGCGGGTAGAAGGCGGCGCGGGCCGCACCGATGCTGGCGTTGGCGGCCCGCAAGGTGCGCTCGGCCTGCAGGATGTCCGGGCGGCGCTGCAGCAGGTCCGACGGCAGCCCCGGCGGAACCTGGGCCAGCGGGTTCGACGCCGCGCTGGCATCGCTGGGCAGGGCCTGCGGCAGCCACTCGGGCGGCACCTCGGCGCCCACCAGCAGCACCAGGGCATTGCGGTCCTGGGCCACCTGGGCGGTGTAGCGCTCCACATCCACCCGGGCCGAATCCACGCTGGTCTGCGCCTGCCGCAGCGTGAGGGCCGAGGCCACGCCCAAGTCGAAGCTGCGCTGGTTGAGGGCGAAGGCATTGCTCTGGTTGGCGAGCGTGTCCTGCGCCAGGCGCAGCCGGTCCTGGTCGGCCGCCAGCGTGAGATAGGCCGACGCCACTTCGGACACCAGGCTGATGTGCGTGCTGCGGCGGGCTTCCGCCGTGGCGAAGAACTGCTCCAGCGCCTGCGCATTCAGGCTGCGCACGCGGCCGAACAGGTCCAGCTCGTAGGCGCTGAAGCCCACGGTGGCGCTGTAGCTGTGGGCCACCACGGGCCGGCCCGCGCCGGACAGGTCTGCCGGCGTGCGGCTGCCGCTGCCGCCGCCGCTGGCGTTGACGGTCGGGAACAGCGCCGCGTCCTGCACGCGGTACTGCGCACGCGCCCGCTCGATGTTGAGCGCCGCCACGCGCAGGTCGCGGTT
>NZ_BAAJYR010000583.1:0-1715 GCF_057546605.1 Acidovorax sp. KPB24-03
TGCCCGTTGTGCGTGGCGATGCGGGCCGACTGCAGCCGGTGGTACAGGCCCTGCGGCCCGGCCAGCACGTCGATCACCCAGTCGCCCCGGCAGGTGGCCGCCCTTGAGCAGCACGGCCGGCGCGCCGAGCGCCAGCAGGTCCTGCGCCGCAGCGTCCAGCGCATCGGCACCGTCCACCGCCCGGCCCAGCAGCAAGCCCGCTTCGTCGAGGTTGGGCGTGACCAGCGTGGCGAGCGGGAACAAGGCCTCGACCAGCACGCCCACGGTTTCTTGCGCGATGAGCCGGTCGCCGCTGGTGGCGACCATCACCGGGTCCAGCACCACGTGCGGCAGGCGGTGGCGGCGGATGGCATCGGCCACCACGCGCACCACCTCGGGCGAATGCAGCATGCCGATCTTCACGGCGTCCACGCCGATGTCCTCCACCACCGCATCGATCTGCTGGCGCAGCATGTCCGGCGGCACGCCGTGGATGGCGCGCACGCCCTGCGTGTTCTGCGCGGTCAGGGCGGTGATGGCGGTCATGCCGTAGCAGCCCAGGGCGCTGAAGGTTTTCAGGTCGGCCTGGATGCCCGCTCCGCCGCCGCTGTCCGATCCGGCGATCGACAGCACGCGTGCGTAGCGGCGGGCGGCCGGCGGCGAGAGGGTCTCAGTGTTCATGGGCAAAAATTATGGCCCATGCGCCAGGTCAAACCGGCGGGCGCGGTCACTGTGCTGTAATCCCTGCACGGACGAAACAGGGGTGTCCCGCCCATGGCGCGCGACTGAGAACATACCCTGGGGCCTGGCGGCCACACCACCGCCCCGCGTGCCCCGCGACCTGATCCAGGTCATGCTGGCGTGGGGAGTTTCATCGGCGGAGCCTTCCCGTTTTGTCCCCCTGTTGGCTTGCAGACAGACGGACCCGATGCGCCCCCTTCTTCTTTCCCCTTCCTCGCCCTCTTCCCTTGCCATTCTGGGCGCCGGCCTCATGGGCCGGTTGCTGGCCGTGGAGCTGGCCCACCAGGGCCATGCGGTCACGGTCTACGACGCCGCCGGGCCCGATGCGCAAGGCGCCGCGGCGCGCATCGCCGCAGCCATGCTGGCACCGTTGGCGGAGTCCGCGGTGACCGAGCCCGGCGTGGTGCGCATGGGCCACTACGCGCTCACGCGCTGGCCCCAGTTGCTGGCCCGCCTGAACGGCCCCGTGTTCTTTCAGCAGGAGGGCACGCTGATCCTGTGGCACCGCCAGGACGCGCCCGAGGCCGCGCGGCTGCGCGGACAACTCGAACGCACCACGGCCACCCTGCCGGAACTGCCCGCCCTGCAGGTGCTCGACAGCGCCGGCGTGCAGGCGCACGAGCCAGCCGTGGGGCAGCGCTTCGCCCAGGGGCTGTATCTGCCCGGCGAGGGCCAGCTGGACAACCGGCAGCTGCTGGCCGCGCTGGAGGCCAGCTTCGCCGGCCTGGGCATCGAGGCCCACTGGCACTGCCCGCGCGCGCCATCGGACTTTTCCCCCGGCACGCCCGGCCAGCCCGACTGGGTGATCGACTGCCGGGGCCTGGGCGCCCGCGCGCAGTGGAGCGCGCTGCGCGGCGTGCGCGGCGAGGTCGTGCGCGTGCACGCGCCCGAGGTGACCCTGCGGCGGCCAACCCGCCTGGTGCATCCGCGTTACCCGATCTACATCGCGCCCAAGGAAGACCACCTGTTCGTGATCGGCGCGACCGAGATCGAAT
>NZ_BAAJYR010000584.1:0-1713 GCF_057546605.1 Acidovorax sp. KPB24-03
CGCGCCGCGCCGATCAGCATGCTGGTGTGGCCGTCGTGCCCGCAGCCGTGGTGTGCGCCCGGGTGGCGGCTGGCATGGGCCGCCGTGCCCAGTTCCACCATGGGCAGCGCATCCATGTCGGCGCGCAGGCCCATGCTGCGGGGCCCGCTGCCGCAGCGCAGCGTGCCGACCACGCCCGTGCCGCCGATGCCTTCGTGCACCTCCAGGCCGAGCAGCCGCAGCGACTGCGCCACGATGCCGGCCGTGCGCCGCTCCTGAAAGGCCAGCTCGGGGTGCGCATGCAGGTCGCGCCGCAGGGCAATGAGCTCGGGCAGCAGGTCGGCCACCGGCCGGGCGATGCGCTCCAGGCCCTCCAGGGCGGACAAGCGCTCGTGGCCGTCCAGGCTCATTGCCCCGCCTCCACCGCGTCGGCCAGCTGGGCCAGCGTGTGGAAGTGGTAGTCCGGCACGGTGTGCTCGGATTCGATGGTGCCGCCCGAGTCCTTCATGCCGTGCCGCCGTTCGATCCAGCAGGTGGTGATGCCCAGCCGCTTGGAGATGCCGATGTCGTGGTACTGGCTCTGCGCCACGTGCAGGTTGTCGGCCTGCTGGTAGCCCCAGGCGCCCTCGTAGCGGCCGCGGGCATAGGCGAAGTAGCGCGCGTCGGGCTTCTCGCACATCGCGTCGTCGCAGCTGAGCAGCAGGTCGAAGGGCGAGCCCAGGGCTTTCTGAAAGTGCTCCAGCGCCCACGCCTGGGCGTTGGTCATCGTCACGAGCCTGAAATGCCCGCGCAGGCGCTGCAGCGCCTGTACCGAGTCGGGGAACGCCGGCCAGTCGGCCACCGAGTCGCGCAGGCCGCGCGCCAGCGCCTCGCTGTCGGGCAGGCCCAGCGACGGCGCGATCGCATGCCAGCAGCGCTCCAGGTCGTCGGGATAGGCCCAGGTGTCGCCGCTCTTGCGGGCGGCGCGGTAGGCCGCGAGGAACGCCTCGTCGGTCACGGGGCTGCCGGGCACGGCCCGGCGCAGATAGGCGAGCATGCCGCCCTCGAAATCGATGAGGGTGCCAACCACGTCGAAGGTCAGCACTTTGAAATCACGCAAGGCCATGGGTCGCACTCCAGACAGCAGGAAACGGCGGAAAGCCGGCCACCGCGGGAAACGGCAGCGGCCACAGAACATTCACGGCCGAGCTTAGAACCGCGGCCGCCCCGCGTGGCACTGAAGCGGGGGCCGGCGACAGCAGCAAGTTGCGTTGTCCGGCGCATTGCGAAAGATTGTTTGCAGCCCCCCCGGCCGCGCCGTCCTTCGCGGCGTCAGAACAGGCTGCCCTGCCCCCGCGCCAGCCCGGGCCGGTACTGCGACAGGTCCAGCTCCACGCGCTGGCGGTTCAGGCCCAGGCGCCGGCACGCGGTGGCGAACCGCTGGCGCACCAGGTCGGCCCACAGCCCCGTGCCCTTCATGCGCGTGGCGAAGTCGCTCTGGTAGCTCTTGCCCGCCGCGCGGGCCTCGGCGCTCAGGCCGTGCAGGTCCTGGATGCGGGCCATCACGCGCGCCGCGCGCTGCGGGTAGTGCAGCGCCAGCCACTCGCGCATGAGCGGCGCCACCTCCCAGGGCAGGCGCACCACCGTGTAGAAGGCGGTCGTGGCGCCGGCATCGCGCGCGGCCTCCAGCACCTGTTCCATGTCTTCGGTAATGAACGGGATCTGCGGCGCCACGCTCACGCCCACGGGCACGCC
>NZ_BAAJYR010000585.1:0-1712 GCF_057546605.1 Acidovorax sp. KPB24-03
AGCCCCTGCGCCAGTGGCGGCCGCACCCGCACCGGCGGAAGCCGCCGCGGCCGCAGCACCTGCCGCCGCCCCCACGCCCAAGCTCGATTCGGGCGACACGGCCTGGATGCTGACCTCCACGCTGCTCGTGATCCTCATGACCATCCCGGGCCTGGCCCTGTTCTACGGCGGCCTGGCCCGCTCCAAGAACATGCTGTCGGTGCTGGTGCAGGTGTTCGTGATCTTCTCGCTGATGAGCGTGCTGTGGGCCGTGTACGGCTACACCCTCACGTTCGGCGGCGAAGGCACGTTCTTCGGCGGCTTCGACAAGATCTTCCTCAAGGGCATCGCGCCGGACACGCTCTCGGGCGCGCTGCCGACCATCCCCGAGTACGTGTTCGTGGCCTTCCAGGGCACCTTCGCGGCCATCACCGTGGCGCTGATCGTGGGCTCGTTCGCCGAACGCATCAAGTTCTCCGCCGTGCTGATCTTCAGCGTGCTGTGGTTCACCTTCAGCTACATCCCCATGGCGCACATGGTGTGGGGCGGCGGCCTTTTGGCGAAGGACGGCGCGCTCGACTTCGCCGGCGGCACCGTGGTGCACATCAACGCCGGGATCGCCGGCCTGGTGGGCGCCTACATGGTGGGCAAGCGCATCGGCTTCGGCAAGGAAGCGCTCACGCCCCACAGCCTGACGCTGACGATGGTCGGTGCCTCGCTGCTGTGGGTGGGCTGGTTCGGCTTCAACGCCGGCTCCGCCGGTGCCGCCAACGGCGCTGCGGGCCTGGCCTTCATCAACACCGTCCTGGCCACGGCCGCGGCCACGCTGAGCTGGCTGGCCGGCGAGTCGCTGCACAAGGGCAAGGCCTCCATGCTGGGCGCCGCATCGGGTGCCGTGGCAGGTCTGGTGGCCGTCACGCCGGCCGCCGGTTTCGTCGGTCCCATGGGCTCCATCGTGCTCGGCCTGATCGCCGGCGTGGTCTGCCTCTGGGGCGTGGGTGGCCTCAAGAAGATGCTGGGCGCCGACGATGCATTCGACGTGTTCGGCGTGCACGGCGTGGGCGGCATCATCGGTGCCATCCTGACCGGTGTGTTCGCATCCCAAGGCCTGGGCGGCACGGGTGGCCTGACCCCCGACACGTTCGCCATGGGCGCACAGGTCTGGATCCAGCTCAAGAGCGTGCTGGTGACCATCGTGTGGTCCGGCGTCGTGGCCTTCATCGCCTACAAGATCGCCGACCTGCTGGTGGGCCTGCGTGTGCCGGAAGAAGCCGAGCGCGAAGGCCTGGACATCACTTCGCACGGCGAAACCGCCTACAACCGCTGACCGGCTGAGATCCCTGCCGCGGTGACTGGTGGCATCGCGGCGGTGCGACAACAAGCGAGATATTCCTCCTGGACATTGGGCCCGCCGCAAGGTGGGCCTTTTTTTTTGGCCCGCGGCCACCGGCCGCGAATAATGGAAGCAGCAGACCGGCGCGCCAGCGGTGGCGTGCCCGGCCCCTTCCACCGCCTTCCCAGGAGACCCCCCCATGCCCATGGACTGGCGTCCCGCCACTTCCGAGCCCGACCAGTTGGGCGAATCGCCTTTCTGGCACCCCGTCGAATCGCGCCTGTACTGGGTGGACATCGCCGGCCGCGCGCTGTGCCGGCTGCACCCGGCCTCGGGCCGGGCCGAGCGCTGGGCCATGCCGTCCGAGCCCGGCTGCATCGCGCCCGCGCGCACCGCGGGC
>NZ_BAAJYR010000586.1:0-1709 GCF_057546605.1 Acidovorax sp. KPB24-03
GCCTGGAAGGCATCGCGCCGGTGCAGCAGGGTCACGCTGGCGGCGGCGTGCGGCCCCGGTTGGGCGCAGGCGATGGCGCGGGCCACGGCGGTGTCTTCGCCGCCATGCACGACCACATGCCGGCCGGCGGTGTCGGCCGCATCCTCGTGGTAATGCAGTTGCGTGCCTTCGAAGCGATCGATGCCTTCGGCCTTGACGGCGCGCGGCACGAACGCGCCCACGCCCGCGGCGATGAAGACCGTGCGCGCCAGCAGCGCGGTGCCGGCCGTGGTCTGCAGCAAAAGCCGCCCGTCGGGCCGCGGCGCGAGCGTGGCAACACGCTGGCCCAGGTGCAGGGTGGGTGGGAACGGGGCGATCTGCCGCTGCAGCAACGCGACGAGTTCGCGCCCGGTGCAGACGGGAATGCCGGGAATGTCGTAGATGGGTTTGTCGCCGTACAGCTCGGCGCACTGGCCGCCCACGTGGGGAAGCGCATCGATCACATGGGCTGCAATGCCCTGCAACCCGAGCTGGAACACCTGGAACAGCCCAACCGGCCCCGCGCCGATGACGGCGGCATCCGTCTCGATGGCCATCGGGGTGGATGGGGGCGCTTCGGTCTTCACGGGGTGTCGGGGGCCTGTCTGCTTCAGCGGATCAGGTCGACCACCTTGCCGGGCTTGCCGTTCCATTCGTCGGCGTCGGGCAGGGGCGCCTTGCGCTTGGTGATGCTCTTGAACTGGGGCGACAGGTCGGCGTTGATCTTGATGAAGGCGATCTGGTCCGGGGGCAGGTCTTCCTCGGCAAAGATGGCGTTGGCCGGGCACTCGGGAATGCACACGGCGCAGTCGATGCATTCATCGGGGTCGATCACGAGGAAGTTGGGGCCTTCGCGGAAGCAGTCCACGGGGCACACGTCCACACAGTCGGTGTACTTGCACTTGATGCAGTTTTCGGAGACGACGTGAGTCATGGCAGGAGTTGTCGTTGGATCGGGGGTAACCCGCGATTTTAGGGCGTTTCAGGGAGCGGCTCGGGGGCCGCCCCTGCAACGGCAAGGATTCGGCGCCTCGGGTCAGGCCGCCGGGGCGTTCACGAGCACCGCGCCAGCGGTCTTGTGGCTGGCGGTATCCACCAGGATCAGCGAGCCCAGCACGCGCGCCTGGGTGAACGGCGCGGCGGGCAGGGGCTCCTGCAGCAGCAGGTCCACGTGGCCGATGGCGTTGGGGTCGAGCTGGGCGGCGTCTTCTTCGGCCAGCGTGTGGATGTTGAGCTTGTGCACGACGCGCTGCACCTTGGCCTTGACCCAGCGGTGGCCGTGCAGCGCCCAGTACACGCGGCCGGCGACCAGGGGCTCGTCGTCCATCCAGGCCACGGTGGCGCGCAGTTCGCGCCGGCCGGGCCAGGAGGGCGTCGATGCCGGGGTGTCGAAATCGTCGGCGGCCACGGCGGCGGCCTGCGGTGCGGCCAGGATCCAGTCGCCGCGCGATACGTCCACCTCGCGGTCCGAGCACGATGCCCGCGCTCTGGCCGGCCCGGCACGCCCACGGGGCGGCGCGGCATGGTCCAAGACCTGGGCCACGGTGGCCTGGCTGGCCGCTCGGGAACACCTGCACGGCCGTGCCCGGCGCCACGGCGCCTGCCGCCACGCGGCCCCAGAACACGCGGCGGCCCTGGGAGGTGTCGGCGGAGGACGAGAATTTCTCGACCCACTGCACCGGGAAGGCCAG
>NZ_BAAJYR010000587.1:0-1706 GCF_057546605.1 Acidovorax sp. KPB24-03
GGCCCCCCGCGGCCTCCGTCCGGCCCCTTCGGGCGATTGAACGGGGCAGGGCACGGCATGGCGGCGGTGTCCTTTCCGGCGGGCGGCCCAGGCACCCCGGTCTCCGCCTGGATCGGCCTGGGCGCCAACCTGGGCGATGCGCGGGCAGCGCTGCTCGGCGCGCTCGATGCCATGGCGCAATGGCCCGGCAGCCGTTTGCTGCGAGTGTCGTCGCTGTACCGCAGCGCACCGGTGGATGCCGGTGGCCCGGACTACTGGAATGCCGTGGCCGAACTGGCCACCCCGCTGGCCGCCATTGACCTGCTGCATGCCCTGCAAGCCGTCGAGCAGGCGGCCGGCCGCGAGCGCCCCTACCGCAACGCGCCGCGCACGCTGGACCTGGACATGCTTTTGTACGGCGAAGAGCGCATCGACACCCCGGAACTCACCGTGCCCCACCCGCGCATGAGCGAGCGCGCCTTCGTGCTGCAGCCCCTGGCCGAGATCGCACCCGGGCGCGTCGAGCCCGCCCGCCTGGCCGCCGTGCAGTCGCAGCGCATCGAGCGGCTCGGGCCCTTCTGGCCCTGAGCGACCCCCTCGCGCTCCGCAGGGAGCGCCGATGGGTCGGTGTTCGCCGCTACTGCACTACTGTTCAGGCGGCCTCGCGCCCGCGCTGGTTCGACGAATACACATCGCCCTTCGGCAGGGCCTGGCCGGCCTGCACGGCCGCCAGCCAGTCCCGGGTGGTCGCCACCGCCGCGAAGTTGCTGTGGAACACCACGCTGAACACGCGGTGGATTTCCTCGGCGCTCACGCGCCCGGCCGCATTGGCATAGGGCAGGGCGCCGCTGGCATCGCTCAGGAACTCCACGGTCAAACCCCGGTGCACGGCCTCGAACACCGTGCTGGCGTCGCAGTTGTGCGTCATGTAGCCCACCACGGTCAGCGTGTCGATGCCGCGGGCAGCCAGCCAGTCGGCCAGGTCGGTGTTCGCAAAGACGCTGGCGAGCTGTTTTTCGATGCGGTGGTCGGCAGGCCGGCGCGCCACTTCCGGATGCAGTTGCCAGCGGTCCGTGGCCTTGTCGAATACAGGCGCGCCCGTGGGCGCGGTGTGCTGCACCACCACCACCGGCACGCCGGCGGCCTGAGCGGCGTCCATGGCGCGGGCGATGTTGGGCAGTGTGTCGGCCACCGGCGGGTATTCGATGGGCAGGTTGCCGCCTGCGAAGTATTCGTTCTGCACGTCGATGACGACCAAGGCGCGGCGGGGAGGGGTGGGGGTGGTGGGCATTCTCGAAGTCCTTTTGAAGGGGGGTTGCCTGAAGCGGCGGAAGGGTCGGAGGTGATTGTTCGCCTTCCGCGCTATCGCTGAAAGTGGCTGGATCGACACCGATCGATAGAATCTGGCCATCATGCGCACCATCTCCCAGCCCGCCCCCGACACCGTGGCCGTCGTGGCCTTCGACGGCATCAGCCCCTTTCACCTTTCGGTGCCCTGCCTGGTGTTCGGCGAGGACCGCACGGCGCAAGGCGCACCGCGCTACCGGCTGCGCGTGTGCGGCTTGGCGCCCGGCCCGATGCGCACGTCCGCCGGGTTCGGCATCGACGTGGCGCACAGCCTTGCGGTGCTGCGGCGCGCGCAGATCGTCGTGGTGCCGTCCTGGCACGAGAACCTGGCTCCCGCGCCTCCCGAACTGCTCTCGGCGCTGCGGGCCGCGCACCGCCGG
>NZ_BAAJYR010000588.1:0-1702 GCF_057546605.1 Acidovorax sp. KPB24-03
CGGGAACGCCCGCACCCGCCCCCCTCGCCCGAGCCGACCACGCCCACCCCGGCGCCTTCGCCCGCTCCGGCCCCCGCCAGCGTGACCGGCCAATACCGCCAGGAAAGCGCGGCCACGTCGATGGAGGCCGCCCTGGCGGCCATGAACGCCCAGGGCGCCCAGGGCTACGCGTTCGTGTCCACCTTCGTGGCCGATGCCGGTGGCAGCGCGCAGGCATCGGGCGACTTCTACCTGCAGGACACGGCCCATGCCGGATCGCGCCTGCAATACGCGGCCATCGCGCAGCCCGCCACGGCGGACGCGCTGCTGGCGCTGCTCAACCAGCAGGGCGCGGGCGGCTTCGCGTACAAGGCGCCTTTGTCGTTCGGCTCGGCATCAGGCATCCAGGGGCTCTTCGTGAAGGACACATCCAAGTCCCTCACCTACACCTATGAGCGGCAGCCGATGTCGTCCGCACTGTCGCGCGACGGCTTCGTGGCCCAGCTCAACGCGCAGGGCGCGCGCGGTTTTCGCCTGGTGGGGCCGATGGTGGCAGGCAGTGAATCCTTCAACCTTTACATGAAGGATTCGTCGGCCAATACCTATGCCTACGTGGGCCTGGACGGCTTGCCGTCGTCCCCGGCCACCTATGGCGACGCATTGCGCCAGCGGCTGGACGAGCAGGGCGGGCAAGGCCGCCTGTGGATCGGGGACTTCGTGCTGCAGGCGGGCGCGAGCGCGAGCATCTTCGAAAAGAGCGCGGCCCAGAGCGGTGCCATCCGCTACAGCGTGGAGCCGTCGAGCGGTGCGCAGAGCCTGGCGCAGCTGCAGTCCCAGTTCAATGCGCGGGCGGCCCAGGGCCTGTTCTATTACAGCGACGTGGGTGTCACCGATCTCGGCACCAGCCAGAGTGCGCGGTTCTCGGTCTCGGTCGGCGGCGCGCTCGCGATGCGCAACCCCTTGGCGGGCATCACCTACCCGTGAAGGCCGGCAGCGTCCGGGCCGGCGCAGGCATGCGGTAGATTCCGGGCTGGTTTTCAGCGGCGCCGGCTTCGGCGCCGCCGGATGCATCGCACGCAGTGCCTGTGCTGCCTGCCCCTCGCGCCGATCCTGCGCGCTCCCGCCCCGACCCTGCCATGCCCCTATCCGTCCTGCCTTCTTCCTACGACGCCGTGCTGTTCGACTGCGACGGCGTGCTCGTGGACAGCGAACCCATCACCCACCGCGTGCTGCGCGACCGGCTCGAAGCCTCGGGCTGGTCGCTCACGCCCGAGGAATGCCTGGCCATCTTTCTGGGCAAGGCCGTGCGCAGCGAGGCGGCGCGCATCGAGGCCGAAACCGGCCAGCCGCTGACCGACGCCTGGATGGCCGATTTCTACGCCCGCCGCAATGCCGCCCTGCAGGCCGAGCTGGGCCCCATTCCCGGCGCCCCCGATGCCGTGCGTGCCGTGCATGCGCGGCTCGGGGGGCGCATCGCCTGCGCGTCGGGTGCCGACCGCTTCAAGGTGGAGCTGCAACTGGCCAAGGTGGGGCTGACGCCGTTCTTCCAGGGCCGCGTCTTCAGCGGCCACGAAATGCCCCGCACCAAGCCCGCGCCCGATGTGTACCTGGCCGCGGCCGCCGCGCTGGGCGTGGCCCCGGCGCGCTGCCTGATGGTGGAGGATTCGGTCACGGGCGTGCAGGCCGGCGTGGCGGCGGGCGCCACGGTGGTCGGCTACAGCCC
>NZ_BAAJYR010000589.1:0-1692 GCF_057546605.1 Acidovorax sp. KPB24-03
GACAAGGCGGCCGGCGCGGCGACGCCGGCGGGCTCGGTGGACGGCGATCCGGGCGTGGACGAAATGCTGTTCTGGACCCGCGAGATCGCTCGCGTGGCCGCGGCGCACGCCGAAGATGCCCTGGCGCCCACCCCGGCGCCGGCACTGGCTCAGCGGCTGCAGGCACTGGCCGGCACGGCGCGTGAGATGGCCCTGGCCATGGATTTCGCGTTCCTGATGCACCCGGAGCGCAAGCTGCTGTCCATCGGCTACGCCCTGGTGGAGCAGCGCCTGGACGAGAACTGCTACGACCTGCTCGGGTCCGAGGCCCGGCTGGCGAGCCTCTTCGCCATCGCCAAGGGCGATGCACCCACCCGCCACTGGTTCCGCCTGGGGCGTGCTGCCACGCCGCTTGCGGGCAGTTCGGCGCTGATCTCCTGGTCCGGCTCGATGTTCGAATACCTGATGCCCTCGCTGGTCATGCGGGCGCCGCGGGCAGCCTGCTGGAGCAGACGAACCGCCTGGTGGTGCAGCGGCAGATCGCGTACGGGCAGGCGCTCGGCATTCCGTGGGGCATCTCGGAGTCCGCCTACAACGCGCGCGACCGGGAATTTACCTACCAGTACTCCAACTTCGGCGTGCCGGGCCTGGGCCTCAAGCGCGGACTCGGCGACAACCGCGTCATCGCGCCGTACGCCACCGGCCTGGCTGCCATGGTGGAGCCGCGCGCGGCGCTGCTGAACTACGAGCGCCTGGCCGCCCTGGGCGCGCTGGGCCACCATGGCTTCTACGAAGCGCTGGATTTCACGCCCACACGCCTGCCCGAGGGGCAGCCGGTGGCCATCGTGCGCAACTACATGGCCCACCACCAGGGCATGACCATCGTGGCCTTGCTCAACGTGCTGAAGGACGGCCGCATGCGCGAGCGCTTTCACCGCGAGCCCATGGTCCAGTCCAGCGAACTGCTGCTGCAGGAGCGCACGCCGCGCAACGTGGCGGTGGACCGGCCGCGCGCCGAAGAAGTCAAGGCCTCGCTGGACGGCGGCGTGGGCCAACCACCCACCGTGCGCCGACTGGTGGCCGGAGCGCCGGGGCCGGTCACGCACCTGCTGTCCAACGGCAGCTACACGGTCATGCTCACGGCCGCCGGCGCGGGCTACAGCCGCTGGCGCGGGGTGGCGGTGACCCGCTGGCGCGAGGACGCCACGCGGGATTCGCACGGCAGTTTCATCTACCTGCGCGATGTGCAGAGCGCCCAGCTCTGGTCGCCCACCACCCAGCCCCTGGGGGCCAGCCACCACCACGGCGACGTTCTGTTCGGCGAGGACCACGCCACGTTCTCGCACCACGACAAGGGCCTGCTCACCACGCTGGATGTGCTGGTGTCCGGCGAGACCGACGGCGAGGTGCGCCGCATCTCGCTGGCCAACAGCGGGCGCCGGGCGCGCGAGATCGATGTGACCTCCTATGCCGAGGTGGTGCTGGCGCCGCAGGCCGCGGACGACGCGCATCCCGCGTTCTCCAAGCTCTTCGTGCTGACCGAGTACCTGCCGGAATTCGGCGCGCTGATCGCCACGCGCCGGCCGCGCACGCCGCACGAGCCGCAGGCATGGGCCGGGCATTTCGCGGTGCTGGAAGGCGAGATCACCGCGGCGCCCCAGTACGGCTCCGACCGCGCGGGCTTCCTGGGCCGGGGACGCGACCCCGCCACCG
>NZ_BAAJYR010000590.1:0-1685 GCF_057546605.1 Acidovorax sp. KPB24-03
CGGTGCGGCGGCGGGCTTGGCGGCCGCCGCGCTGTTGACGTTCTGCGCCGGTGCGCCGGGCGCAGCGGGCGGAGGCGAAGCCGCCTCGCGCTGCGTCACATTGCTCGACTGCTTGCCAACGGACTTGCCGCCGCCCATGCGGCGCGCATCCGCATCGGCATGCACCACCAACAACATGGCGACCAGCGCCACGGACCACAGTTTCATCATGTCATCTCCAATTTATAGATAGGTGCCGGCTGCGAACGAAAACGCAAGGCGGCTCAGCACTTGATTCCAACATGCAAAGCAACGATTCCCCCCGTCATGTTGTGATAGTCCACATGCCCAAAGCCATTTTTCTGCATGAGGGTTTTGAGTTCTTCCTGCCCCGGATGCATGCGGATCGACTCGGCGAGGTAGCGATAGCTCGCGTCGTCGCCGGCCACCATCCGGCCCAGCTGGGGCAGCACCTTGAAGGAATACCAGTCGTAGGCCTTCTCCAGCGGCTTGGCCACCTTGGAGAACTCCAGCACGAGCAGGCGGCCGCGCGGCTTGAGCACGCGGCACATCTCGGCAAGGGCCTGGTCCTTGTGCGTCATGTTGCGCAGGCCGAAGGCCACGCTCACCACGTCGAAGTGGCCATCGGGAAAGGGCAGCTTCTCGGCGTCGCAGACCAGCGTGGGCAGCACCACGCCGGCATCGATGAGGCGGTCGCGCCCCACGCGCAGCATGGCTTCATTGATGTCGGTGTGCACCACCTCGCCCGATGCGCCGACCTTTTTGGCGAAGGCCTTCGCCAGATCGCCCGTGCCGCCCGCGATGTCGAGCACGCGGTGGCCCTCGCGCAGGTTGGCGACCATGACCGTGTAGGCCTTCCATGCGCGGTGCAGGCCACCGGACATGAGGTCGTTCATGACGTCGTACTTCGATGCGACGGAGTCGAAAACGCCGCGCACGCGGCGCGCCTTTTCCGCTTCATCGACCGACTGGAATCCGAAATGCGTGGTGCTCATTCCGCGATGCTAGGGGCGCGGGCCCCGCTCGTACAGCGACAACCCCGCACCTGCATGGGGCATCTGTCGCAATTTGGACGCTGCGGCGCGCGCCGAGCGGGCCCGCCGCCGTCAGTGCGCGCAGCCGCCAGAGCCGTGCGAATGGCCGCCACCGCCGCGCCGGGGCGGCATCGGCGTGTCGCGATCGGCGCCGGCCTCGTCCAGCCGGCGCAGGTAGTCGGCCCAAAGCGCGTCCTGGCGCTGGCCGAGTTCGTAGAGGTAATCCCACGAGAAGATGCCCGTGTCGTGGCCGTCGGAGAACGTGGGCTTGACCGCGTAGTTCCCCACCGGCTCCAGCCCCGCGAGCGTGACGTGGCGCTGCCCGGTCTGCAGCACCTCCTGGCCCGGGCCGTGGCCCTGCACCTCGGCGGAGGGCGAGTACACGCGCATCAGCTCGAACGGGATGCGGAAGGCCGCACCGTCCGAGAACACCACCTCCAGCACGCGCGATGCCTCGTGCACCGTGATCGACTGCGGCGTGGGTGCGCCGGCTTTCAAACCTGCCATGGAAATCCTCTGTGCGTTTGCGTTGTGCCCGCTGCGGGCGGCCCGATGGAGCCGGAGCGCGATTGTCCCACCGCGCCCTGGCCGGGCCGTCAGCGCGCCCTGCGCGGGCTCACGCGCCTGGGCGTCAGGCCAGTTGCGCCAGCC
>NZ_BAAJYR010000591.1:0-1676 GCF_057546605.1 Acidovorax sp. KPB24-03
CGCGCCCAGGCCCGCCAGCGCCGCGCTGCGCAGGGCATAGAGGCTGTCGGTGCCCATGCGCGGGTGGATGGCGAAGCGCTCCACCGCGCCGTCCGGCACGCGGGTGAGGGACACCTCGCGCTGGTAGTAGGTGCGCAGGGCCAGCCAGGGCAGGTCGCGCAGCGCGCTCGCGTGCTCGGGCACGGCGCCGCCCGGCAGCAGTTGCGGCGCCGCGACGACGATGCGCGGCACCTCGGCCAGGTGGATGGCGACCACCGAGGGGTCGTCCACCGCCCCGACCTGCACCGCGCAGTCGATGCCCTCGGCGATGAAGTCGGGCCGGCGGTCGTGCAGCAGCCATTCGACCGACACCTCGGGATACTGCCGCAGGTAGTCCGCCAACGGGGCGATGAGCTGCTCCTGCCCGAAGGCATGCGGCACCAGCACACGCAGCGTGCCGCGCGGTGTGTCGTGCGCGCCCCGCAGGTCGGCCTCCATCGCGCGCCAGTCGTCCAGCAGCGCCTTGGCATGCGCGAAGCAGCGCTCGCCGTCTTCGGTGAGCTTCATGACATGGGTGGAACGCTGCAGCAGCCTGAGCCCCAGCGACCGCTCCAGCGCCTGGAGCCTGCGGCTCACCGTGGGCTGGGTGGTACCCAGTTGCTGGGCGGCGGCGGAGAGGTTGCCGGCTTCGACGATGCGCACGAAGGTCTGCATGAGTTCGATGCGATCGACGCCGGCAAGGGAGGCCGTGGCAGAGGCTTGCTTCATACGCCAAGCGTATAGCAGATGTGCGCATAAGCCCACTACCCAGAGCGAGGCGGTTCGCACAAACTCCGGCCCATCGCTTCCATTCAAGGGTCTTCCCCATGTCTTCCATTCAAAACCCGCATGCAGCCGCTGAGACGGGTGGTGCTTCCACGGGCGTGCCGGCGCCGCTGTTGCTGCTGCTGGCCACTGCCGCGGGCTTGAGCGTGGCCTCGCTTTACTACAGCCAGCCCATGCTGGGCGTGCTGGGCCCGGACATCCACGCCAGCGAGCGCGCCGTGGGCCTGGTGCCCACGCTCACGCAGCTGGGCTATGCGCTGGGCATCTTGTTTCTGGCCCCGCTGGGCGACCGCTACGACCGCCGCCGCATCATTTTGGCCAAGGCCGCCGTGCTGGCCCTGGCCTTGCTGATGAGCGGGTTCGCTCCCGGCATCGGCTGGCTGCTCGTTGCCAGCCTGGCCATCGGCCTGTCGGCCACGCTGGCCCAGGACGTGGTGCCGGCCGCGGCCACGCTGGCCCCGGTGGCCCATCGCGGCAAGGTGGTGGGCACGGTGATGACCGGGCTGCTGCTGGGCATTTTGCTGTCGCGGGTGGTGAGCGGTTTCGTGGCCGAGCACTTCGGCTGGCGCGCCGTGTACGTGGCCGCTGCCGTGTCGATCGCGCTGATCGGCATGGCTGCCTGGAAAGGCCTGCCCAGCTTTGCGCCCACCACGCCGCTGCCGTACCGGGCGTTGATCGGCTCGATGGCCGCGCTGTGGCGCCGCCATGGCGCACTGCGCCGCGCCGCCTGGGCACAGGGATTGCTGTCGGTGGGCTTCAGCGCCTTCTGGTCCACCCTGGCCGTGATGCTGCATGGCTCGTTCCATCTGGGCAGCGCAGCCGCTGGCGCTTTCGGCCTGGCCGGCGCGGCGGGTGCCCTGGCTGCGCCGCTG
>NZ_BAAJYR010000592.1:0-1666 GCF_057546605.1 Acidovorax sp. KPB24-03
TTTCCAGATTTCCGTATGACCGCTGCCCTCACCCCTTCCGTGGACGCCGCGCCCCGTGCGCGGCCCGAGCCGCCCGTGCGGCCGGAGTTCGAAGGCCCGCTCGCGCCGCTCGAAGGCATTGCGCCCCAGCAGCCGCTGCCGCTGTTCGCCCGCGTTTGGCAGCAGCAGGCCGTGCGGCGGCTCGCCATCCTGGCGGTGCTGGCCGTGCTGTGGGAGCTGCTGGCGCGCTGGCAGGACAACGATCTGCTGCTGCCCACCTTCGTGCAGACCGCCCGGGCCCTGGCCGAAGGCCTGGCGTCGGGCGAGCTGCTGGCCAAGGCCGCGATCTCGCTGTCGGTGCTGCTCAAGGGCTACCTGGCCGGCATCGCGGGGGCCTTCGTGCTGACCACGCTGGCGGTCTCGACCCAGTTCGGGCGCGATCTGCTGTCCACGCTGACCGCCATGTTCAACCCGCTGCCCGCGATCGCGCTGCTGCCCCTGGCGCTGCTGTGGTTCGGCCTGGGGCAGGGCAGCCTGGTCTTCGTGCTGGTGCACTCGGTGCTGTGGCCGCTGTCGCTGGCCACCTACGCGGGCTTTCAGGGCGTGCCCGAGACCCTGCGCATGGCCGGGCGAAACTACGGCCTCACCGGCATCCGCTACGTGCTGCAGATCCTGGTGCCGGCAGCGCTGCCGTCCATCCTGTCGGGCCTGAAGATCGGCTGGGCCTTTGCCTGGCGCACGCTGATCGCCGCCGAGCTGGTCTTCGGCGCTTCGTCGGGCAAGGGGGGGCTGGGCTGGTACATCTTCCAGAACCGCAACGAGCTCTACACCGACAAGGTGTTTGCCGGCCTGGCGCTCGTGATCCTTATCGGGCTGCTGGTGGAGACGCTGGGCTTTCACACCCTGGAGCGACTGACGGTGCGCCGCTGGGGCGTGCAGCGCTGACTGAACGGCCCGCTGCACTGGGCGCGCGCGGGCGGGGGCCATGCCCCTGGGCTTTCAGGGCCCGGGCCGGCCGATCCGGGGCCGAAAAGCCGCAAGCCCTACACTTGCAGCCCATGTTTCGCTGGCTGATCGTCGTTTTTCTCGCGCTGGTGCTCATCAACGGCCTCACGCCGCTGCTGCAGCGCCTGGGGATGGGGCGTCTGCCGGGGGACTTCCGGTTCCGTCTGTTCGGTCGCGAGTGGTTCATTCCACTCACCAGCACGCTGCTGCTCAGCGCCTTGGCGAGCCTGATCGCCAAGTGGGTGTGAGGCCCGCGCGTCGCCTGTCACGGATTTTCCATCTGCCCTTGTCACACTGGGCGCGCCCGATGTCCCGGCCGCCCCTTTGAAAGTCGTTTTTCCCATGTTCCGCTCCATTGCCCGGCTGCTGCCGCTGCTCGCCTGCGCCATCGCGCCGTTTTCCGCCATGGCCCAGGGCCCGGCCAACACCTTGCAACGCATCCAGGAAACCCATTCCATCACCCTGGGCGTGCGCGAAGCGGCCTGGCCGTTTTCGTTCCTGGACGACAAGAAGGCCCCCGCGGGCTACTCCGTGGACCTGTGCCTGGCCGCGGTCGATGAGATCAAGCGCACGCTCAAGCTCAAGGAGCTGGA
Organism: Acidovorax sp. KPB24-03; assembly: GCF_057546605.1. Lineage (NCBI taxonomy): Bacteria > Pseudomonadati > Pseudomonadota > Betaproteobacteria > Burkholderiales > Comamonadaceae > Acidovorax > Acidovorax sp. KPB24-03. The sequence goes on from NZ_BAAJYR010000592.1 coordinate 1,578, forward strand.
CGTGAAATACAAGGTGGTGAGCGGCACGGAGCGCATCCCCAAGCTGGAAGCCGGCGAGATCGATCTCGAATGCGGCTCCACCACCAACA
>NZ_BAAJYR010000593.1:0-1660 GCF_057546605.1 Acidovorax sp. KPB24-03
TGCCCGTGGGCGGCGGGCGCGTGGGTGACCGCACTGTGGCTGCTGGGCCTGCTGCTGCCCGCCTCCGAGGTCGCCACCAGCCTGGTGCACCGGCTGGTGGCCTGGCGCCTGGGCGCGGCGCCCCTGCCCGGGCTGGAGCTGGCCGGGGGCATTCCGGCCTCGATGCGCACCCTGGTGGCCATGCCCACGCTGTTCACCAGCGCGGCGGACCTGCTGGAGCAGATCGAGCGGCTGGAGGTGCACTACCTGGCGGGCGGCGAGGGCGACATCGCCTTCGCGCTGGTGGCCGATGGCGTGGATGCGCCCACGCAGGACCTGCCCTCCGATGCCCCCCTCGTCGCACTGGCCGAGCAGGCCATCGCGGCGCTGAACCTGCGCCACGGCCCCGCGCCGCAGGGGCCGCGATTCCTGCTGCTGCACCGCCGCCGCCTGTTCAGTGCGGCGGAGAACACCTGGATGGGATGGGAGCGCAAGCGGGGCAAGCTCCATGAGCTGAACCGGCTGCTGCGCGGCGCGGCGGACACCAGCTTCGTGCCCACCCCGGCCGTGCCGCAGGGCGTGCGCTACGTGATCACGCTGGACGCCGACACGCGGCTGCCGCGCGACGCGGCGCTGCGCCTGGTGGGCAAGATGGCCCACCCACTCAACCGCCCCCGGTTCGACCCGGTGTCGCAACGCGTCGTGGGCGGCTACGCCATCTTGCAGCCGCGCATCACGCCGTCGCTGCCCACCGGCAGCCAGGGCTCGTTCTACCAGCGGATCTCCTCCAGCCCGGGCGGCATGGACCCCTATGCGATGGCCATCTCGGACGTCTACCAGGACCTCTTTGGCGAAGGCTCGTACACCGGCAAGGGCATCTACGACGTGGATGCCTTCGAAGCATCGCTGCAGGGCCGGGTGCCGGACAACACCCTGCTGAGCCACGATCTCTTCGAAGGCACTTTCGCGCGCGCCGGCCTGGCCTCCGACATCGAACTGATCGAGGAAGCCCCGGCCCGCTACGACGTGGCCGCGCGGCGCCAGCACCGCTGGACCCGGGGCGACTGGCAGCTGCTGCCCTGGATCGCCGGCCACTGGAGCGGGCCCCAGGCCGTGTCCGCCGTGGGGCGCTGGAAGATGATCGACAACCTGCGCCGCTCGCTGCTGGCGCCATCGGCGCTGCTGGCGCTGGGCATGGCCTGGGCGATGCCCACGGCGTCCGCCGCCGTCGCCATGCTGCTGGTGCTGCTGGTACTGGCCATTCCTTCCTGCCTGCCGTTGCTCTCCAGCGCCTGGTCGCACCGTCCGGGCGTGCGGCTGCGCAGCCAATGGCGGGTGCTGGCCGCCGATGCGCGGATGGCCTGCGCCCAGACCGTCCTGGCCTGGAGCCTGCTGGCGGACCAGGCCTGGCGCATGGGCGATGCCCTGGTGCGCACGCTGGCCAGAATGTTCGCCACCCGCCGCCACCTGCTGGAATGGACGACCGCGGCGCAGTCCGGCCAGCGCCCCCGGCCGGGCGTGCGGGGCTTTTACCGGCAGATGGCCCCGGGCATGGCGCTCGGCCTGGCCCTGGCAATAGCTTCCATCGCGGCGGCGCCGTCGCACTGGGCGGCCACGCTGGCGCTCCTGCTGCCGATGGTGTCGCTGTGACTGGCGGCGCCCGCCCTCGCCGCATGGGCCA
>NZ_BAAJYR010000594.1:0-1658 GCF_057546605.1 Acidovorax sp. KPB24-03
TTCAGGAGCGGGCGAGCAGCTGTGGCTGCATGCGCAAAAGGACCAGCTCACCGAAGTGGAGAACGACGAGGACAAGTGGGTCGGCCGCGACCGGCGCAAGACCATCGACCGGGACGAGACCAACGTCATCCACCGCGACCGCACCGAGACCGTGGACCGCGATGAAAAAGGATCACCGTGCACAACAACCGGCACCGAGCGGGTGGACCACGACGAAAAGATCAGCATCGGCGACAACCGAAGCGAAGACGTCGGCATCGACGAGACGGTGAGCATCGGCAAGAACCGCAGCAAGACCATCGGCAAGAACGAGAAAGACCAGATCGGCAGCAACTGGACCATCCAGGTCGGGAAGATGAAAACCGAGACCGTGGGCATGGTGGCCCTGCAGAACGTCGGCATGGCCAAGATGATGAACATCGGCATGGCCTACAGCGTGAACGTTGGCATGGTGCGCAACGACCTGGTGGGCATGCACTGGAGCCGCAGCGTGGGCAAGGACGACAGCGTGAGCGTGGGCGGGGACCGCAGCGCGCAGGTGACGGGTGGCGACAGCCTGCAGGTGGGCAAGGCGCTGGCTGTGAAGGCGCAGCAGATCACGCTGGAGGCGGACCAGGAGATCACCCTGCGCTGCGGGGCGAGCACCGTGCGGCTCACGCCGGCGCTGATCGAAGTGCTGTCCAGCCTGGACAAGCTCAACTGCTGAGGCGGGCCGGCGGGGACTGCCCTGCAGGGCCTTCGCGCGCTGGCGCGGCCCCAAACCTGATGCGATGGCCAGAGCCCCGAGGCGATTGGCGCAAAGACCTTACCTCTCCCCTTGCCTGAACCTGGCAAACGATCCCAAGAAAGAGCGACAGCATGAGTGGCAAACCAGCGGCACGGCAAAGCGACATGACCCAAAAGGGCGGGCCGATCGTTCAGGGCTCGGCCACCGTGCTGATCGGCTCGGCGGGGGGCGTGGCGTGCTCCGTGTGCCCGGGCGGCATGGCGGTGGGCAGCCCCGTCAACCCGGCGCTGGGGGCCAAGGTGCTGATGGGCGGGGACGAGCTGGACTTCAGCCTGCCCGGGCCGATGCCGCTCGTGTGGCAGCGCCAGTACAGCAGCTACGTGAACGAAGAGCACGGGGCGGCCTGCGGGCTGCTGGGCTACGGCTGGAAGCTGCCCATGGAGATCGCCGTGCGGCTGGAGGCAGGGCGCACCGTGCTGCTGGACACCGGGGGGAGGGCCATCACCTTCGGCGAGCCGCTGGCGCCCGGCGAAGCGCTGTACAGCGCCAGCGAAGACCTGTGGCTGATGCGCGGTGGTGGCAGCGGTGGTGGTGGTGGCGGTGCGGGTGGTCGTCCAGTCAGCCCCGAGGCGCTTCCATCGCGCATCCCTAGCGAGCTGCAGCCCTGGGCCTGGCAGCCGCGCTGGGCCCACGTGCCCCAAGAGGCCCGGGCCGACGCGCGGTGCGTGATCGCCGCCTCGGGCAACGGAACCACCGCGTGGCTGCTGTGGCCGGGGGAGGACGGGCACCACCGCGTGGGCCGGGTGCTGGACCGCTTCGGGCGCAGCCAGCACTACGGATACGACGAGCACGGGCGGCTGGCCGGCATCACCGACGGCAGCGGGCGGCGCTATGCACTGCACTACAACCGGGAGCGGGACCGGGACCGGGA
>NZ_BAAJYR010000595.1:0-1636 GCF_057546605.1 Acidovorax sp. KPB24-03
ATGGTGTCGCGCAGGGCCGCCAGCGCCGCCGGCGCATCGGGGCCTTGCGCCGACAGGCGCAACTGCGCGCCCCCGGCCGGCGCCCCAGGCTCAGCAGCGCGGCCAGGTTCTTGGCATCGGCCACCGTGTCGCCGCAGCGCACGTGCACCCGCGCGGTGAAGCGCTTGACCGCCTGCGCCCACTGCCCGGCCGGGCGCGCATGCAGGCCGTTGGGGTAGTTGAGCGACAGCTCGTGGCCCAGCGGAAAGTCCTCCAGCCCGGCGGCCTCGGCCGCCCCTGCGGACTCCTCGCCCGTGAGCGCCCGCACGATCTCGCCGGCATCGCGCGTGGTCGCCAGGCGGTCCATCAGGGCGTCGTCGCGCATCAGGCGGGTCAGGCGGCGCAGCACCGCGATGTGCTCGTCCGACGCGGCGGCAATGGCCACCACCAGGCGTGCCTGCTTGGCATCGTCGCCCCAGCGCACACCGCCCGGCACCTGCAGCACGGCCAGGCCGGTGCGCCGCACGAGGTGCTTGTCCTCGACCATGCCGTGCGGAATGGCCAGGCCCTGGCCCAGGAAGGTGTTGGCGACTTTCTCGCGCTGCAGCAGGCTGTCGGTGTAGGCGGGCTGGGCATGGCCGGCCTGGGCCAGCAGGGCGCCTGCGGCGCGCACGGCGTCTTCTCGGTTGTGGGGCGCGGCGCCCAGGCGGACCTCGACCGGGATCGTGGACATGGTGCGATGTCTCCTTGTTTTGGTATCGATTCCAGGGCGGGATTATGAAACCGCTTTTCAGAGTGAACAAGGCCATGAAGCACCCTTCCCTTATGGAAATTCGGGTAATCCCCTATGAACGAATGCCACGGCACCCCCCGCGAGGCAGCGCAAAATCAGCGCACCGATCGGTCGCCGCTGGCGGCAAGATCGGCCGTCGCAAAGCAATTTCAGGAATCGATACCAGAACGCCGGGTTCTTTTGTAGGAGAAAGCCGCTTGGCCAGCATCAAGGACGTCGCGGAGCGCGCGGGCGTCTCCACCACCACCGTATCGCGCGTGCTGTCGAACCCCGCCGCCGTGCGCACGCCGCTGCGCGAGCGCGTCGAGCAGGCCATCGCCGCGCTCGCCTACCGCCCCAACCTGGCGGCCCGGCGCCTGCGCCAGCAGCGGGCCTCGCTGGTGGGGCTGATCGTCTCGGACATCCGCAGCCCGTTCTTCACCGACGTGGGCCGCGCGGTGGAGGACGTGGCCTACCGCCACGGCCTGCGGCTCATCCTGTGCAACACCGACGAAGACCCGGCCAAGGAGCAGTCCTACCTTGAACTGATGGCCGACGAGCAGGCCAGCGGCGTGATCCTCTCGCCCACCATGGAAGGCCTCAAGCGCCTGCGGCCCGCCGACTGGCCGTTTCCGATGGTGCTGGTGGACCGCGCCCTCGACACCACCCGCGCGGACCGCGTGGTGCTGGACAACCGCGCGGCCGCCCGGCGGGCCACCGAACACCTGCTGGACGCCGGCTACCGCCGCATCGCCGTGCTGGCCGGCACGCACAGCACCACGGGCCAGGAGCGCCAGGCCGGCTACGCGGATGCACTGCGCGAACGCGGGTACTGGCGCCCGATCCACACTGGGTCGCCCCCAGCGCGCGAGGCCGGCATCGGCC
>NZ_BAAJYR010000596.1:0-1627 GCF_057546605.1 Acidovorax sp. KPB24-03
CCATCGCCGCGCCCCCCCGCCGCCGCAGCAGCAGCGCCCGCAGCAGGCGGCAAGCACAACGCCGACGACTGGGAGACCTTCTGACAGCTTGCGGCCGGCCGCGCCGGCGATGCGGGGCGCAGCGGCGCACCGCATGCCGGAATGCACGGTTTCCTCCCGTGCAACCCCTGCCTGAAACCCGCTTTGCCCGTGCTACGCTGGCTGCCATGTTCAATCCGTCCCAAGCCGATGTGCGGCGCTTTTTCTGCGCCGTGTACGCCAAATCCCAGGCCGGCCAGCCCATGGAAGCCATCGAGACCCTGGCCAGCCTGTGGATCGCAGAGCACCCCGAATACCACGCCGATCTGGCCGATGTCGATGCAGCCCTGGCCCGCAACTACGACGAGACGCCGGACCGCACCAACCCCTTCCTGCATCTGTCCATGCACCTGTCGATCAGCGAGCAGTGCAGCATCGACCAGCCCCGCGGCATCCGCCAGGCGGTCGAACTGCTGGCCGCCCGCAAGGACTCGCTGCTCGATGCGCACCATGCCGCCATGGAATGCCTGGGACAGATGCTGTGGGAAAGCCAGCGTTCCGGCCGCCCGCCCGATGGCGATGCATATGTCGCCTGCGTGCAGCGGCGCGCCACCCGGGACTGAGGGCTCACCGCCTGCCGCACGCCGCCATGTCCAGAACCGCCCTCCAGATCGCTGACCGGCTGGCAGCGTCGCCCGCCGCCGCGGCAGCTCCTCGGGCCAGGCCGCACCGTGCACGGTGCCCACGCACCCGCGGTGCCCTCGCACCCGACCAGGGGGCCTGACATGCGCCGGTGGCAGATTTCGCTGCGCACCGCCATTGCCGTCCCGTTCGCCGTGCTGTTCGCGGCCACCGTGGCATTGCATGCCTTCACGCAGCAGCGGCAGATCGGCCACCTGATCGACCAGGAAAGCGTGCGGCTGCTGGACGCCGTGACGCTCACCGCCCGGGACCGGCTGTCGCGCTTTCTCTCCCGGCCCTTCGAGATCCAGCGCGACATCGCCGATGCGATCGGCCGCCACGGCCTGTACCAGCCGGGCGACATGCGGCCCATCCACGAACACCTGCGCGCCGTGTTCGACGCCCTGTACCGCGACGAGCGGCAGATCAGCCTGCTGAGCTTCGGCAGCCGCGACGGCGAATACACCGGCATGCGCCGCGAAGCGGACGGCTTTCGGCTCATCCTCAAGGACCGCTCCACCGAGGGCCTGATGCACGTGTACCAGAGCGGCACGCCCGACGCGGTGTCGGCCTCGTTCCGCGGCTACGACCCGCGCATCCGGCCCTGGTATGTGCCCGTGGCCCGGTCCGGGCGCGCGGGCTGGTCGCCGATCTACACCACGGCCGGAGAGCGCGCCGATGTGACCATCTCGGCCGCATCCGCCGTGATCGCCAGCGGCCAGATGGTGGGCGTGATGGAGGCCGATGTGCGCCTGGACACGCTCAACCAGTTCCTGCGGGACGACCCCTTGCGCGGGAACGGCCACATCTTCATCCTGGACACGGAGCAGCGGCTGGTGGCGCAGTCCGAGGGCGGCTCGGTGCTGTCGGAGCAGCCCGCCCCGCGCGGCGGAGAGCGGGAGCGGCTCACCGCCGGCCGGAGCGCCAG
>NZ_BAAJYR010000597.1:0-1626 GCF_057546605.1 Acidovorax sp. KPB24-03
CCGCGCGCGTGGGTGGCGGCGCGCCCAGCGTGGCGCTGGACACGCAGGCACAGGCCCTGCGCGCCGTCATCCGCACGGCGCTGGCCGTGCGCGAGGACGTTCGCGAAACCGCCGGGCAATTGCATTGACCGGCATGGTCATATAGACGGGGCGCTGCGCGCAGCGCTCCGCGGGTTTGAGATATCGGCGGCACCGACCGCCAGGAGAACGACGATGAAAATGGATCTGAACAGCGACCTGGGCGAGAGCCTCGGCGCATGGCGCATGGGCGATGACGCGGCCATGCTGGGCATCGTGAGCAGCGCCAACGTGGCCTGCGGCTTCCACGCCGGCGATGCCGCCGGCATCCTTCGCACGCTGCGCGAGGCCCAGGCCCGCGGCGTGGTGGTGGGGGCGCACGTGGCCTATCGCGATCTGGTCGGTTTCGGTCGCCGCAACATGGACGTGGAAAGCGCCGACCTCGTGGCCGACGTCATCTACCAGATCGGCGCGCTGCAGGGCCTGGCCAAGCGCCGGCACCGAAGTGCGCTACGTGAAGCCCCACGGCGCGCTCTACAACACCATCGCCCACGACGCCCGCCAGGCGCGCGACGTGATCACCGCCCTGCGCGAGATCGACGACCGCCTGGTGCTGGTGGCGCTGGCCGGCTCGCCGCTGATCGGCTGGGCGCGCGACGCCGGCCTGCGCGTGGTGGCCGAAGCCTTTGCCGACCGCGCCTACACCCCGGCCGGCACGTTGGTGTCGCGCCGCGAAAAAGGGCGCCGTGCTGCACGACGCCGCGCTGATCGCCGAGCGCATGCTGCGCCTGGTGTCCGACGGCGTGATCGAGGCCATCGACGGCAGCCAGGTGCGCATCGGGGCCGACTCGATCTGCGTGCACGGCGACAGCCCCGACGCCGTCGCGATCGCGCAGCAGGTGCGCCAGCGCTTTGAGCAGGCCGGCGTGACCATCACGTCGTTCGCAGGGCAGCCCGCATGATGCGCTTTCTGCCCGTCAACCTGAATGCGGTCATGGTCGAGCTGGACGACCTCGACCAGACGCTGGCGCTGCTGGCCTCGCTGCGGCGCGAGCCCATCGACGGCATCGAGGAAATGGTGCCCGCCGCGCGCACCATCCTCATCCACTTCCGCCCCGCCGTGCAGTCGCTGTCCGCGCTGGTGGACGCCATCGCCCGGCGAGACGTGAGCGCGCAGGCCGAGCGCAGCACCACGCTGATCGAGATCCCCGTGCACTACGACGGGGAAGACCTGGCCGAAGTGGCGCACATGCTGGGCATCACCCCCGAAGAGGTGATCGCGCGCCACACGGGCAGCGAATACACCGTGGCGTTCACCGGCTTCGCGCCGGGCTTCGGCTACCTCACCGGCGGCCACCCCAGCCTGAACGTGCCGCGCCGCACCACGCCGCGCACCCGCATTCCGGCGGGCGCGGTGGGGCTGGCGGGCACCTTCAGCGGCGTCTATCCGCAGGCCAGCCCGGGCGGCTGGCAGATCATCGGCACCACGCCCACGGCCATGTGGGACCTGGGGCGCCCCGTGCCGGCGCTGCTGCAGCCCGGCGACCGCGTGCGCTTTGTGGATATTGCTACTAAAAATGTAGCAGAACGCCCTAGTGAAACATGCGC
>NZ_BAAJYR010000598.1:0-1619 GCF_057546605.1 Acidovorax sp. KPB24-03
CTGGGCGCGCTGGCCACGGTGGCTGCCGTGGTCGTCGGGCTGCAGACGCACCAGCGGCTCCAGCAGGACAGCGGGGCGCAGATCGCCCAGCTGCGCCAGCAACTGGCCGCCACGCCGCAGGTGCGCTACGTGGCAGTGCTGGCCGATGCGAAGGCCGCGCCGTCCATGCTCGTCACATTCGATGCGCAAAAGAACGCGCTGGTGCTGCAGCGCGTGGGCGGTTTCCAGGAAGGCAGCGACCATTCGCTGCAGCTGTGGGCGCTGCCACCCGGCAGCGGCCCGCGCTCGCTCGGCGTGCTGGGGCCGCAGGCGCTGCTCACGCTGGCCACGCCGGAGAGCGCGGTGAAGAACGTACCCACGCTGGCCATCAGCCTGGAGCCGCAGGGCGGCGTGCCGGGCGACAAGGGGCCGACGGGACCGGTGCTGTTCACGGGCGCGCTGATCGAACGCATGCTGTAGCGAAACGGCCTCATATTCTGCTTTGCGGAATGGGGGTTTCGTCGGGCGTCGATTTAGGTAACACTCTGCTACAGCGCAGGTTGGCGCTCCTTTGCGGACGAACCCCCATGCACCCCATTCACTGGATCTCCACGGTGGCCTGCACCACCGGACTTTGCGCACTGCTGGCCGCCGCCGGCACCGCGCGGGCTGAAACCGGCAAGCTGCTGCTGACTGGCGGCGTGAGCAGCATCTCCGGCTCGGCCGGCGGCGGGCTCACCCCCTGGGCGGTGGTGGGCTCGAATGCCACCGAGGGCGAGATCGGCATGAGCGCCTTCACCACCCGCACCCGCACGCGCGATTACGGCCTCACGAGCTACGGCGCGGCGATGGGCTGGAACGAGCGGGTGGAGGTGTCGGTGGCGAAGCAGGATTTCGATGCCGCCCCCGCCGTCGCGCTGAACGGCATCGCGGCATTCGGCGTCGAGCCCGATCTGCACCTCAAGATGGACATCATCGGAGTCAAGGTCCGCCTGCTCGGCGATGCGGTGCTCGAGGCCGACAGCGCCATGCCGCAGGTGGCGGTGGGCGTGGAGCACAAGCGGCTGCACCCCGCTTCGGCCGGCAGGGTCATCGAGTTCCTGGGGGCCGACACGAGCGGCACCGATGTCTACGTGACCGCCACCAAGCTGCTGCTGGACCGCAATCTGGTGCTGAGCGCCACGCTGCGCTCCACCAACGCCAACCAGAACGGCCTGCTGGGCTTCGGCGGCTCGGCCCCGGGGCGCAGCCGCCGCAGCCTTCAGCCCGAATTCTCCGTGGCCTACCTGCTGCGCCGTGACCTGGCGATCGGCGCCGAATACCGCTTCAAGCCCAACAACCTGCAGGCGATCGGCGCCTCGGCGGGCCTGGGCGCCGCGCTGCGCGAGGACGACTGGCGGGACCTGTTCATCGCCTGGGCGCCCAACAAGCACATGTCGATCACCCTGGCCTACGTCAACCTGGGCCTCATCGTGCCGGGCGTGACGGGCTACCGCCGGCAAAACGGCTTGTACCTGTCGGTGCAGGCCGCGTACTGAACCGCGGGCAACAAGACGAGAGGAGGCCCCATGCCCATCCCTGCCACCCCCCGATTCGCGGTGCCGCCATGCCGCGCGCCGCGCGCCGCCGCCCCTGGCGCT
>NZ_BAAJYR010000599.1:0-1608 GCF_057546605.1 Acidovorax sp. KPB24-03
CGGCTGGCCGCGTGGGGCATCGACGCCGGCACCGGAGCCCCCTGCATGACACCGCTGACCATCCCTGACCCCCCTCCAGCGCTGGCGCCTGTTGCTCGGCGAACCGGCGGAACCCGCGTGCGGCGCGCTCGGCGATGCCGCGCAGGCGGCCGATGCGGCGCTCGAATGGCTCTACGGCCGCGACAGCGATCGCGCCGAGCGCGGCGAGCGCAGCGCGGGCCTGGGGCCCTCGGCGCTCAGCACGCCGGACTGGATCAACACCATCCACACGCTCTTTCCCAAGGAAGTGATCGAGCGGCTGGAACGCGATGCGGTGGAGCGCTACGGCATCGACGAAGTGGTGACCAACCTGGAGGTGCTGGAACGCATCGAGCCGTCCGAATCGCTGCTGCGCGCGGTGCTGCATACCAAGCACCTCATGAACCCGCAGGTGCTGGCCGCCGCCCGCCGGCTCGTGGCCGAGGTGGTGCGGCGCATCATGGAAAAACTCGCCACCGAAGTGCGCCAGGCGTTCAGCGGCAGCCGCGACCGGCGCCGCCTCTCGCGCATGAAAGTGGCGCGCAACTTCGACTTCCGGCGCACCCTGCAGGCCAACCTGCGGCGCTGGGACGCGGCGCGCGGCAAGCTCTACGTGGAGCGGCCCATTTTCATCAGCCGCACGCGGCGGCATGCCGAGCCGTGGGACATCGTGCTGCTCATCGACCAGAGCGGGTCGATGGTGGACTCCGTCATCCACAGCGCGGTGATGGCCGCCTGCCTTTGGCAGCTGCCGGGCATGCGCACGCGGCTGGTGGCCTTCGACACCCAGGTGGTGGACCTCACGGCCGATGTGTCCGACCCGGTGGAGCTGCTCATGAAAGTGCAGCTGGGCGGCGGCACCGACATCGCCCGGGCCGTGGCCTATGCGCAATCGCTCGTCGCCAACCCGGCCCGCACCATCGTCGTGCTGGTGAGCGATTTCTACGAGGGCGGCGACCCCGGAGAACTCGTTCGCCGCGTGAAGGCGCTGACCGGCGCGGGCGCGAAGGTGCTGGGACTGGCCGCGCTCGACGCGCAGGCCGAGCCCGCCTACGACCGCGAGATGGCCGCGCGCCTCGTGAAGGAAGGCGCGCAGGTCGGCGCCATGACCCCGGGCCAGCTCGCGGGCTGGCTGGCCGAGAAGGTGCAGGCATGAACGCGCCGCTGCGGGCCGACCTGCTCGAACTCACCCCGGAGGCGCTAACGGCGCTGGCCAACGCGGGCTTCGTCAAGCGCGCGCAGAAGGACGTGGCGGCCAATGTGCTGCCGCGGCTGGAGACCGAACCCGACGGCACCGTGCGCGCGGAATTCGACGACGGCGCGCGCACGCGGCTGCCGCCGGGCCGCACGCTGCGCGATGCCGCATGCACCTGCGCCGCGAGCGGCATGTGCCGCCACCGCGTGATGCTGGTGCTGGCCTATCAACAATTGAACAGTGCGGCGAGCACCCCTGCGATCGATGCGTCCGCGCCCGCAGCGCCGCCCGCGGAATCGGGGGGCGCCTGGAGCCCCGCGCATTTCGACGACGCGGCGGTGTCGGCCAGCGTGGCGCCCTCGGTGCTGGAGCAGGCCGCGCGGCTGGCGGCCTCG
>NZ_BAAJYR010000600.1:0-1607 GCF_057546605.1 Acidovorax sp. KPB24-03
CTTCATCGTTCTCGACCTCGACGAGTTGGTCCTTCTGCGCATGCAGCCAAAGCTGCTCGGCCCCGGCCTTGTCCTCGAAGCGGATGGCGTTGGCGTCGCCCGCGCCGTTCTTCAATCCGTCGCCGAACGCCCCACCCTTGCTGGATTTGGTCTTGATTCCTGATTGCGTGGCGTTGCCCGGCAGCGCCCATGGCGGCATGTTGTCGGCGTTGTAGACGCAGCCGGTGATGATCGGATAGTCCGGATCACCATTCAAAAAATCCACGATGACTTCTTGGTTGATCCGGGGAATGAAGACGGCCCCGAATCCAGAGCCCGCCCAACTGCTGGACACCCGCACCCAGCAACTGGAGTTCTCATTCATGGCGCCCACGCGGTCCCAGTGGAATTGCACCTTCACGCGGCCGTACTGGTCGGGCCAGATCTCCTCGCCCGGGGGGCCGACGACCACGGCGGTCTGCGGACCTGTGGTGCGTGGCTTGCTCGTGGTGCGCTCAGGCGTGTACGGCAGGCTGGTGGGCTGGGCTTGCAGGGTGAATTTCTGGAACGACCCCTCTTCCTGCGGCGTGCCCTTGGGGCCGGGCGCGGCGGCGCTGACCTGGGGGTTTTCCTTGAAGTGGTATTCGAGGCCGGTCAGCAGGTACTGCTGGTTCTGGTCTTCCCGCGGGTAGTTCTCCAGCGTGAAGGTGTAGCCGGGGGCGAGCGCCCGGTGACGCGACTGGCCCCGGACGGTGCTTTGGCCGGTGAGGCTCGATTGCAGACGCACTCGGGCATAGGCCTCGCCGTCGCCGAACTGGGTGTAGCCGCCCGGCCATTCGTAGACTTCGTGGGCGTCGTGCGCGTGGCCCGGCGGGGTCTGGCGCATGTTGGACAGGTCGGCACGGGGTTTCTGGAAGTCGTAGTCGTCGTTGTAGTGCCGCCCGGAGTGGATCGCCTGGTGCAGTTCCCAGGCGTGGATGTTCTCCTTGTCGGCGACCGCCGCCTTCTCAGGCGGGTAGAACGGGATGACGGCCGCCCCCGGCAGCGGGCTGTGCGAGGCGACGATGTCATCCGCCAGGATCAGGGTGTGCTGGCCGGCCGCGTGCTCGAAGTAGTAGTACGCCCCTTCGTGCTCCAGCAACCGGGACACGAAGTCGCAGTCGCTCTCGCCGTATTGCACGCAGTAGTCCCAGCGGCGGTAGCTGCGGGTGAGCTTCTTTTGCAGGGGGTAGCCGTATTTCCCCAAAACCTCTTCGACGATCTCCGGCGCGGTCTTGTTCTGGAATATTTTGAAATCGGTTTTGCGGGTGGCCAGCCACAGCCAGGGCTGCAGGCGCAGCCGGTAGGAATAGGAGCGGTGGTCCTCCCCTTGCATGCCAAAGCGGGTGACGATGCCGTCCAGGTAGCGCCGGCCGCCGCCCTGCGTTTCCACCACGACCGTGGCGTTCTTGCCCAGCAGCGTCCTTTCGGGTCGATGCTTTTGCTGTCGCTCAGCAAATCCAGTCAAGGACAGAACAGTTGGCTGATGGCTTCCTTGCCCTGCAACTGCCGGAACTGCAATTGCTCTCCCAGGGGCGTTTTGGATCGTGACGCGGCGGGTCATTGGTATGCGGACCCGCGAATTGGGG
>NZ_BAAJYR010000601.1:0-1600 GCF_057546605.1 Acidovorax sp. KPB24-03
CGTGACGGCGTCGAGCTTTCGCTTCGGCGCCGGCGCGGCGCACTGAAACGCCCGGCAACGCCTGGCCCGGGCGCTTCGGGCATCATGGGCAGCCTCTTTCACTGCACGCCGCCGCGCCACGCCATGAAGCCCCTTCCCGCCCCCGCACGCCTGTCCCCGCTCTTCGTGGCGGCCACCCTGATCCTGGGCGCAGGCGCGGCCACGGCCCAGACGGCCCCGGCCCCAGCACCCACGGCGGCATCCCCCGCCGCTGCCCCCGCCCAGACCGTGCGCCTGCGCGGCACCATCGAAGCCGCCACGCCCACGTCGCTCACCGTCAAGGAACGCGGCGGGCAGACGGTCACGCTGGCGCTTTCGCCCACGCTGGTGGTGCAGGAGGTCTATCCGATCGCACTGGCGGACATCCAGCCGGGCAGCTTCATCGGCACGGCCGCGCTGCCCCAGGCGGACGGCACCCAGCGCGCCATCGCCGTGACGGTGTTCCCCGAATCCGCGCGCGGGGCCGGCGAGGGCCACCGCCCGTTCGACCTGCAGCCCCAGAGCACCATGACCAACGCCACCGTGGCCGACGTGGCAGGCGTGTCCGATGCCGCCGGCGGGGCCGCCAAGGGCCGCACGCTGAAGCTCACCTACCAGGGTGGCGAGAAGACCGTCATCGTGCCGCCCGGCGCGCCGGTGGTGACATTCCGCGGCGGCGACCGCAGCCTGCTGGTGCCGGGCGCCAGCGTGTCGCTCACCGCGCAGGAGGTGAACGGCACCCCCACGGCCACGCGCATCAACGCCGGGCGCAACGGCTTCGCGCTGCCTTACTGAGCCACGGCCTGGGGGGTGGCCTTCGTGGTGCCCTGAACGCCGGACGGTCCCGCCTGGGCCGATGCCGGCAGGCCGAAGATGCGGTCGAAGCCCCAGTTGAAGACGAAGGTGTAGCAAAGAAAGAAGGCGATCAGCCCCAGGTCCATCACGAAGGCCTGCCACAGGCTGACCTTGAACCACCAGGCGAACAGCGGCACCAGGGTGAAGACCAGGCCGCCCTCGAACCCGATGGCATGGGCGATGCGGCGCGCCGTGCTGCGCCCGCGCACCGGCTGGCGCGCCTCCCAGCGCTCGAACGCCCAGTTGAACACGAGGTTCCACACCACCGCGATGGCCGAGGCCGCCACGGCGACCACGCCCGAATGCCCCGGCCCCTGCCCCGTGAGCCAAGCCAGCGCCGCCGTGGCGGCCACGATGGCGATGAGCTCGTACAGGGTGACGTAGAGCACGCGGCGTGGCAGGCCTTGCAGGCCGGTGGTGCGGTGGGTAGCGGGGGCGGTGTGCGTGGACATGGGGCCACTGTATGTGTGCCAGGCTGATACATAAAGTCAGCTTGTTTCAGTTTTATTGATAGATACTCCGGCCCCATGGCGTTCTCTTCCGACAGCGTGCAGGTGTTTCTGGCCGTGCTGGACCAGGGCTCGTTCTCGGCCGCGGCGCGGGCGCTGTCGCGCGTGCCCTCGGCCGTGAGCATGACCATCGCCCACCTTGAAGCCGAGCTGGCCGTGCCGCTGTTCGACCGCACCGGCCGCGAGCCCCGCCCCACCGCCGCGGCCCGCGCGCTGGA
>NZ_BAAJYR010000602.1:0-1595 GCF_057546605.1 Acidovorax sp. KPB24-03
CGGCGGCCAGCGTGCCGTCGGCGATCTGCGCGCGCAGCAGGTCGTAGATGCGGCGGCCGGTGCCGGGCGGGGCAGGGGGGTGGAACTGGTCCATTGAAATGGTGAAGAACTGGCTCTTCGGATTGTGCCGGTTCTGCATGACAGTCTCGTGCACCGCATTCCGACCGAGCCCCACCCATGTACATCCCACCGCATTTCGCCGAAAACCGGCCCGAAGCCCTGCAGCGCCTCCTGCGCGAGCACCCCCTGGGCACCCTGGTCACCCACGGCGAAGGGGGCCTGGACGCCGACCACCTGCCGTTCGAGTTCGACCCGGAGGTGGGCCCGTTCGGCCGGCTGTCGGCCCATGTGGCCCGCGCCAATCCGCTGTGGCAGCGCTGCCCCACGGGCACGCCGGTCATGGTGGTGTTCCACGGCCCCCAGTCCTATATCTCGCCCAACTGGTATCCGAGCAAGCACGAGTCGCACCGCCTGGTGCCGACCTGGAACTACGAGGTGGTGCACGCGCACGGCGTGCTGACCGTGCACGACGACGAACGCTTCGTGCGCCGCATCGTGGCGCGCCTGACGCGCCAGCATGAGGCCGCCGAGCCCCGGCCCTGGAAGATGGGCGATTCGTCGTCCGAATTCATCAACGGCCTGCTGCAGCACATCGTGGGCATCGAGATCGCGCTCACCGCGCTGGTGGGCAAGTCCAAGCTCAGCCAGAACCGCGAGGCGCGCGACATCGCCGGCGCCGCCGACGCGCTGCAGTCGCGCGGCCAGGGGGACCTGGCCGGGAGGATGCGCCCGCCGTCCGCCCCCTGACGGGTGGGTGGCCGCGAGCGCCCCCGGCCGCTTGACATGGGCGCTCATGGCACCATGTGGTCCATACCACCCCGGGCATTTCGCCACGGGGGTGCCGGAATGGCCCCTGCCCAGGAATCGGATTGCAATGAAGACCATCGACGAGATGCTGAACCTTGACCTGCTGACCCACGAGCAGCATTTCCAGATCAGTGCATGGATCGCGCGCTCCAGTTCGCCGGAGGACATCCTGCAGATGCCCGCGCCGTTGTGGCAGGCGGTGGAGCGCGCCAGCCAGACCATGGGCGTCAACGAAGACCTGCTGCGCCCTCCGGCGCTGGATGCCGGAAACGCCGCGCTTCCCTGACGTGCCGCGGGCCCTGCGCTGCCGGCCGCGCCTCAGCGCAGCACGCGGCATTGGCCGAATTCGCAGCGGATCGCCAGGGCGTCGCCGTTGCTGCAGGGCACGGTGTAGGTCTCGAAACCCGGTCCCTTGGCGGCCAGCCAGGCCATGGGCGTGGCGGTGCAGGACTGGTCGCGCGCAAGGCGCTCGGCATTGAACGTGTCGGTGCCGATGGCGCGCGCGGGCAGGGGCGTGTAGTCGGCGTGTGCCGAGCGGGCGGGCTGGTTGGGCTCCGGCACGGCGGCCACGGCCGGGTAGGTGCTGCCGGCGTATCCGCGCCCGGCCATGCAGTTGGCGACGATGCCCCTGGCGCCGCTCCAGCGCCTGCACGCCCTGCGTGGCGCCGAGCGCCCCGCCGATCAGCGCCGAATCCTGCACCGCGTTGCGGCTGCCGCCCAGCGCCCAG
>NZ_BAAJYR010000603.1:0-1591 GCF_057546605.1 Acidovorax sp. KPB24-03
CCATGCCATGGGCGCGGGCGGCCTCGCGCAGCGGCGCCAGCACGGCGTCGTCCGCGCCGAGCACGTGGCGGGCCGCCAGGTCGGGCTCATAGCCCGTGAGGGACAGCTCGGGAAAGACGAGCAGTTGCACGCCTTCCTGGGCGGAGGCCTGCACCATGGCCAGGTGCGCCTGCACGTTGGCCGGCACATCGCCGGGAATTGAGATCGACTGCGCCGCTGCCACGGTGTACAGCGGTGGAAACACGGGGGGATTCAAGGGGCGGATGGTCCGTGAAGCGGGCGGTGGATGGCAGGTGGCTGGCGGCGAACAATCAGTGGGCCGCGGCACCCACGTGCGCGTCGGGCTTGACCCGGTGCAGCAGCGCGAGCATGGCCGCTTCGATGCGCGCCAGCGCCTCGGGCGTGTGGCCTTCGAAGCGCAGCACCAGCACGGGCGTGGTGTTGCTGGCGCGGATGAGGCCGAAGCCGTCCGGCCAGTCCACGCGCAGGCCGTCGATGGTGTTGATCTCGGCCGGGGCGGCGAAGGTTTCGGCGGCCAGGGCCTGCAGTTCGGCGGTCAGGCGGTGCGGCTCGCCTTCGGCGCACGACACGTTCAGCTCGGGCGTGGAATGGCTGGTGGGCAGGCCGTTGAGCACGGCGCCGGGGTCGCTTTCGCGGCTCAAAATTTCGAGCAGGCGGCAGCCGGCATAGGTGCCGTCGTCAAAGCCGAACCAGCGTTCCTTGAAGAAGATGTGCCCGCTCATCTCGCCGCCCAGGGGCGAGTCGAGTTCCTTCATGCGCGCCTTGATGAGCGAGTGGCCGGTCTTGTACATGACGGGTTGGCCGCCCGCCTCGGTGATGGCGGGGGCCAGGCGCTGGGTGCACTTCACGTCGAAGAGGATGTGGCCACCGGGCACGCGCGAGAGCACGTCGCGGGCGAACAGCATCATCTGGCGGTCGGGAAAGATGTTCTGGCCGTCCTTGGTGACGATGCCCAGCCGGTCGCCGTCGCCGTCGAAGGCCAGGCCCAGTTCGGCGTCGCTCGACTGCAGCGTGGCGATCAGGTCGCGCAGGTTCTCGGGCTTGCTGGGGTCGGGATGGTGGTTGGGGAAGTTGCCGTCCACCTCGGAAAACAGCTCGATCACCTCGCAGCCCAGCGCGCGGAAGATGCCCGGTGCCGAGGCGCCGGCAATGCCGTTGCCGCTGTCCACCACGATCTTCATGGGGCGGGCGAGCTTGACGTCGGAGGTGATGCGCTGCACGTAGGCGGGCAGCACGTCGGCCTGGCGCACGCTGCCGCCTTCGGCCAGCGTCCAGCTTTCTTCTTCCATGGTGCGGCGCAGGGCCTGGATCTCGTCGCCGTAGATGGCGCGGCCGGCCAGCACCATCTTGAAGCCGTTGTAGTCCTTGGGGTTGTGGCTGCCGGTGACCTGGATGCCGCTGTGGCACAGGGTGTGGGCGGCAAAGTAGAGCATGGGGGTGGTGGCGGGGCCGATGTCGATCACCTCGATGCCGGCGTCCACCAGCCCGGCGATCAGCGCGGCGGCCAGCGAGGGGCCGGACAGGCGGCCGTCGCGCCCCACGGCCACCACCGTCTGCCCCTCGGCCCGCG
>NZ_BAAJYR010000604.1:0-1589 GCF_057546605.1 Acidovorax sp. KPB24-03
AAGGCCGACCTGGCCGCCAGCACGCAGGCCGCCATCGTGGACGTACTGGTGCGCAAGACGGCCGCCGCGCTGCAGCAGACCGGGCTGCGCCGCGTGGTGGTGGCGGGCGGCGTGGGGGCCAACCGGCACCTGCGCGAGCAGCTCAATGCCGCCTGCGCCCGCGCCCAGGTGCGCGTGCACTACCCCGAGCTGCACCTGTGCACCGACAACGGCGCCATGATCGCCATGGCCGCCGCCATGCGCCTGCAGGCCGGCCGCCAGCAGGCCAACCGCGACTACGCCTTCGACGTCAAGCCGCGCTGGCCGCTCGATACGCTGCAGTGATCGCGCAGGCCACCCGGCCACAGCTGGCGGCGATGCGCCTGCGCACATGAAAAAGCGCCCTGGCGTGGCGGCCAGGGCGCTCGTGAAAACCGGCCGAGTGGCGCGGCGAGGCGTTCGATGCGAACGCCTTGCCGGCGCCACATCCGCAGCGGATGCGGGCCAGGGTCAGCCGATGGCCAGCTGCGTGGCGCGGCTCACCGGCACCACCTTGCCCAGCACCAGCGTCAGCACGCCGTTTTCCAGCTTGGCGGAGCTGGTGGACACGTCGATGTCCGCCGGCAGCTCCCAGGCGCGCTGCACCTGGCGCGGCGCACCCTCCACGCTGGTCAGGCGCACCTGATTGCCTTCGATGGTCAGCTGCAATTGGTCACGGCTCAGGCCGGGCAGATCCATCTGCAGGGTGACGGTCTTTTCGTCCTGCTGCACGGTGTAGCCGGCGGCGGCCGGGGTGGCCAGGGTATGGTTCAAAAAGCGCTGCAGGGCCACGTCGGCGGAGCGGGGGGCGTTGAAAGCGGCGCGGCGGATCACGGGGGCGAAAATCATGGAAAAACTCCTGGAAAAACAGTGTCTTCGCGGCTCCCGGGTCGTTCGCCGCATGGTCCACAAATGTGTGTGGCGCGCTGCATTTCAAGGGCTTTTGAGCACGCGAATCGGCGCTTCACGCGCATTGGATCGGCCTGGGGATGCCTGCCGTTTTTACAAGGTGCCCCCGCGCACGGGGTTGCGCGGCCGGAACCCGCGCGGCGCTGCCGCATCCCATGTGCAGCCGCCCCCGCGCCGGTTGCGCGGGGTTACATCCCTTTGTCCGGACGCGTCTTTCGCAGCCTTCACAATGCACGCTGATCAGGGAATCGCCATGCCTACTCTTCGTCCATCACCTTCAAGCTCCATGCCTTCGCGCCATCCCCGCACCGTCTGGGTGCTCGCGCTGTCCGCTGCGCTCGTCGCCACCCTGGCCGGTTGCGCTTCCAGCTCGGTCCCCGGCCTGGACCGCACGCCGCGCTTCGACCCGGACGACTTCGACAGCGCCAGCATGCACACCCGCCACATCAATGCACCGCAGGCGCGCGTGTGCGAAGGCGCCCGCCGCGCCCTCCTGAGCCAGGGCTACCTGGTGAGCACCGCCAGCGCCGAAGTGGTGGCCGGGCGCAAGTACTTCCAGCCGTCCAGCGACATCCACTACGAGGTCGAGATGCGCGTCGTCTGCGCCACCGAGGGCGGCGACAAGACCCGCACCGCCGCCTTCGCCAGCGCCCTGCAGGACC
>NZ_BAAJYR010000605.1:0-1587 GCF_057546605.1 Acidovorax sp. KPB24-03
GCGCTGCGGCGCCTGGCTGGCCGACCTGCAGGAGGTGGGCGCGCCGCAGGTGAGCGAGGTCGAGGGCGGGCGCCGCGCCGAGGCCGTCGCCGCCTGGTACCACGCGGCCGAGCCCGAGGAGCGCCGCGACATGTGGCTGCTGCTGTGCGAGCAGTTCGCGCCCGACGCCACGCGTTTCAAGTCGGCGCGCCAGCGCTACGAGGCGGCGGCCGGCACGGCCGAGGAGGCCCATGCCGAGATCCACCTGCGCCGCGCGCTGGTGTCGCCGCGCACGCGGCTGCTGCAGCGCTTTGCGGTGTTTCCGAACGGCATGCGCTTTCTGCTCGACCTGCGGGCCGAGCTGCTGCCGCAGCTCAAGGGCGACAAGCGGCTGCTCGCGCTCGATGCCGAGCTGGAGCAGCTGTTTTCCACCTGGTTCGACGTGGCGTTCCTGGAGCTGAAGCGCCTGTCGTGGGATTCGCCCGCCTCGCTGATCGAAAAGCTCATCAAGTACGAGGCGGTGCACGACATCCGCAGCTGGGCGGACCTGAAGAACCGGCTGGACAGCGACCGGCGCTGCTACGGCTTCTTCCACCCGCGCCTGCCCAACGAGCCGCTGATCTTCGTGGAGGTGGCGCTGGTGGCCGACCTGTCCAGCAGCATCACGCCGCTGCTGGACGAGGGCGCGGCGCCGTCCGACCTGTCGAAGGCGACCACGGCGATCTTCTACTCGATCAGCAACACGCAGACGGGGCTGCGCGGCGTGAGCTTCGGCGATTCGCTCATCAAGCACGTGGTGGAGACGCTGAACGCGGAGTTTCCGCGCCTGCGCACCTTCGCCACGCTGTCGCCGATCCCGGGATTCCGTTCGTGGCTGTCCAAGCACTGCGCCGCCGCGCTCGATGCGCTCGATGACAAGCGCCGTGCCGAGCTGGGCAAGGCCGTGGGGTTCGAGCCGCCCCAGGCCGCCCACGTGCTGGCCGCGGCCGACAAGGCGCTGGAGCTGCCCCCGAAATCGCCCGTGCGCCAGCTGCTGCTGCAGTGCGCCGCGCGCTACCTGGGGCGCGAGCTGCAAGAGGGCAAGCCGGTGGACCCGGTGGCGCGCTTTCACCTGGGCAACGGCGCGCGCGTGGAGCGCCTGAACTGGGCGGGCGACCCGTCGTCCAAGGGCCTCAAGCAATCGTTCGGCCTGATGGTCAACTATCTCTACGATCTCAAGCGGATCGACAAACACCGCGGCCTGCTGGCGCAGGGCCGCGTGCCGATGTCGGGAGACATCGAGAGCCTGTGCCGGGACTGAGGCGGTGTGAGCGGGGCAGAAAAAAAAAAGGCCGGTGCGCGCCATGAAGGAAAGCGCCCGAGCCTTTCGCCCCGCGGGTCAGATGGCACCGGCGCCATGAGCGCGCCTTCCTTGCATGCATGACAAAGACCCACAACGACAGGAGACAGACACCATGAACCATTCCCCTTTGCAGCGCCGCGGCGTGCTGCGTGGCGCGGCCGCGGCCGGCCTGGCGCTGGCCACCGGCCGGGTGTTGGCGGCCGACCCCTGGCCGGCCAAGCCGGTCAACCTCGTCGTGCCGTTCCCGGCCGGCGGCGGCACGGACG
>NZ_BAAJYR010000606.1:0-1579 GCF_057546605.1 Acidovorax sp. KPB24-03
CGGTGCCGGGCGGCGCGCCGGAGCGGGCGGGGCGCTGTTGTCGTAGCCGCCGTCGTTGCCACCCGCCGCCATAGCCGCTGTCTTCGTAGCCGCCACCGCCGCCCTGGCCGCCGCCCATGCCCTGGCGGCTGCCCAGCATCTGCATGGTGTCGGCGCGGATTTCGGTGGTGAATTTTTCCTGGCCGGCCTGGTCGGTCCACTTGCGGGTGCGCAGGCTGCCTTCCACATAGACCTGCGAGCCCTTGCGCAGGTACTGGCCGACGATTTCGGCCAGGCGGCCGTTGAACACCACGCGGTGCCACTCGGTGGCTTCCTTGTTCTCGCCGGTGTTCTTGTCGCGCCAGCGGTCGGTGGTGGCGATGGTGACGTTGGCGACCTGGTCGCCGCTGGGGAAGGTGCGCATTTCGGGATCGCGCCCGAGATTGCCCACGATGATGACTTTGTTGACGGATGCCATGGTGTAAGGGCCTGTAGAGAATGGTGGAGAGAAGGCACTACGGCCTGCGCGGCCTGCCAGGGGCCGCGGGGAGCCGTCGATTGTGCCCGATTCGCCCCGTTCGCGGACTGGCCGTGCGGCAAGCCCGTGCCACAATCAAAACGCCTTGTTCCACCGCCTGCCCTGGCCATTTCCCATGCATCGCGAACCCGACTTTCTTCACAACCTGCGGCAGGAGTTCGCGGACGGCTGGCGGTGGGTGGAGCGCGCGATCGTGCTGGCCTACGCCGCGGCGGCCGGGCTCTTCGTGGTGGCGTTCACGGTCCTGGGGGAATGGGCGTTCGCACGCTTCGAGCAGGTGCTGCACTGGCAGGGCGGCTGGGGCGTGCTGCTGTGGACCCCGGCGCTCACGGCGGCCATCGTGTGGGCCACGCGCCGCTTCGTTCCCGGGGCGGCAGGCTCGGGCATTCCGCAGGTGATGGCGGCGCTGGAGCCGGGCCTGCCGCCCGGCCAGCGCGGCTACTTCGTCTCGCTGCGCATGTCGCTGGGCAAGGTGCTGCTGGGCAGCGCAGGCTTTCTGGCCGGGCTTTCCATGGGCCGAGAAGGCCCGTCGGTGCAGGTCGCGGCGGGCGTGATGCAGCACGCGCAGCGCTGGCTCGGGCCGCGTTCGGGCATCACCAGCCATGCGCTGCTGGTGGCGGGCGGGGCCGCCGGCATCGCCGCGGCGTTCAATGCGCCGCTGGCGGGCGTGGTGTTCGCGATCGAGGAGCTGTCGCGCAAGCTCGAATCGCGCAGCAGCGGGCTGATCATCGCGGCCATCGTGCTGGCCGGGCTGATGGGGGTGTCGTTCTTCGGCAACCTGACGTATTTCGGGGTGATCCGCGTGCCCCGCCTGGGCTGGGACGCGTTGCTGCCCGGCCTGGGCGTGGCCCTGGTGTGCGGCGTGCTGGGCGGCCTGTTCGCCAAGCTCATCACCGCCTCGCTCACCGGCGAGGTGGCGGTGCTGATGCTCACCCACGTGAACTACCGCACCGGCGCCATGCACGACATGGCGGCCCTCACGGCGGCGGCGCATGCGGCCGGCATCCTCACGGTATGGGACCTGGCGCACAGCGCCGGCGCGGTGCCGGTCGACCTGCAGGG
>NZ_BAAJYR010000607.1:0-1575 GCF_057546605.1 Acidovorax sp. KPB24-03
CAGCGGCGGGGCCGGCTCGGCCGCCGGCGCGCCCGCGCCCCACCCCAGCAGGCACAGCACCGCGGCCCATGGCAAAAGACGTTCCCCCGGGCGATGCGGCATATCAGAACTTGGTTTTGCGCAGCACCCACCAGGGGGCCATCGCGGAGTCCAGGTGGGTCTTCAGGAAGACCTCCTGCAGGATCGAGAACGTGCAGTGCACGCGGTTGACGAAGGCGAAGAGCGGAAACAGCGGCAGGAACCGCAGGTAGGCCGCGTCGTGCCGGGGCCGCTCGGACACGGCCACGAGGTACAGCAGGAAATAGAACAGCAACGCCGCGAGGTACACCGCGTAGACGAACCCCAGCACCCCCAGCACCGCCCCCACCGGCAGCGTGAGCAGCATCACGCCGGTGTAGGCCACGATGAGGAAGGGCATGAGCACCTGCATCACCAGGCCGTTCACCACCACGAAGAGGAAATTGCGCCAGCCCAGCAGGCGCGGGCGCAGGTTCAGGCGGAACTTGCGGATGAAGATGTAGAACATGTCGCCGTCCCAGCGCAGGCGCTGGCGGAAGAACACGCGCCAGGTGTCCGGCGCGTCGGTGTGGCCCACGGCATGCGGGTCGAACACGATGCGCAGGCCCGGATGGCGGCCGAAGTACTGCTTGATGCGCATCGTCATGTCCAGGTCCTCGGCCGTGCCCGCGTCCCAGCCGCCCAGGTTGCGGATGAAGCTGGCGCGGAACACGCCGAACGCCCCCGAGATGTTGTTGACGATGTTGAACTCCGACAGCCCCGTCTTGCCCGCGCCGATGGACAGCATGTATTCCAGCGCCTGCATGCGCGCGGCCAGCGAGCGGCGGGCGTTGCGCACCCGCAGGCTGCCGGCGACGCCCACCACGCCGGGGTCGTCGAAATGCCGCGTGGCGTGGCGCACCATGTCGTTGTCGAACGAGGTGTCGCCATCAAGCGCCATCACGATCTCGCCGCTGGCGATCGACAGGCCGGCGTTCAGCGACGACACGCGGCCGCCGCGCTGCCACTTGGGCAGCACCACCAGCGCACGCCGGCGGGCACCGGCCAGCAGTTCGCGCGCCCCGCGGGCCGCACGCAGCGTGGGCTCGTTCTGCACCGCGCCGTCCACCACGGCGATGATCTCGATGAAGCCCGGGTAGATCTGCTGGGCGAGCGACTGGATGGTCTTGCGCACGTCGTCGCCCTCGGAGTAGCAGGTGATGACGCAGGACACGCGCGGATAGCGCTCGCGCTGCAGGTAGGGCCGGTGCTCGCGCAGGCCGTACTTCACCATGCCCGCGCACACGAGCAGGAAGAACGGCGCCTCCAGCAGCACCACGAACGGGAAGAACTTGAGCGCCAGCTCCACCCACGACTGGTGCGTCGCGCTGGAAAACAGCGTGACGAACGCGAACACCACCTGCTCCCCCATGCGATCAGGTCCCGTCGCGCAGCCGCGCCATCAGGTCCGCGGCCTGCTCGCCGGAGCGCAGGCCGCCCGGCACCTCCAGGTGCCGGATGCGCGTGCGCAGCGGCATCGCGGCCGCGCCCGCCGCCCGCGCCCTGGAGCGACGCCTG
>NZ_BAAJYR010000608.1:0-1572 GCF_057546605.1 Acidovorax sp. KPB24-03
GGCCAGCAGCGAGCGGCGCGGGCCGCGGGCCGCGGCGGCGCAGGGGGGGAGCGGAAATCGTCGGTCAGGGGTCGGGTGGCGGTGCATCGGTGCTTCTCTCGTTGGTGGTTGTCGAGAAGAAGACACGCAGCCCCCCGGAAAGGGGACAGCCCTTTTGCTTTGTTTCGATCGATGTGTGCGAAGTGTTGCGCGCGCGCCGCGCCGGGGCGTTTCGCGCCCCGCCACGCGGCCCCTTGTGGCGCGGGGCTTGATATTCTTCGAGCCACAAGAAACGACATCGACGAGGAGAACCCGTGGCCAGAGAGCGGACGAGGGCAGGCAGCATCGGCACCCGGCTGGCACTGCTGGCGTTCAGCGCCGTCTTCGCCGTGGCATTTG
The DNA here is from genome assembly GCF_057546605.1 of Acidovorax sp. KPB24-03. Classification (NCBI taxonomy): domain Bacteria; kingdom Pseudomonadati; phylum Pseudomonadota; class Betaproteobacteria; order Burkholderiales; family Comamonadaceae; genus Acidovorax; species Acidovorax sp. KPB24-03. The sequence continues at coordinate 379 of NZ_BAAJYR010000608.1, forward strand.
GCGTCTTCGGCTACACCTACGGACTGCGGCCCCTGGCCAGCACCCTGCGCCTGGCGTGGGAGGTGCAGCACCGCTGGCAGCCGGTGCAGGCCGAGGTCCTCTCCGCGGAGCTTCGGAGGGAGGCGCGCCGTTCGGGCAGCGGTACGGGGCCCGCGTTCGAAGTGCAGGCCCGCTACCGCTACGCCGTGGACGGCAAGCCCCATGAAGGCACCCGCGTGGGCCTGGATCCGGCAGGCCATGGCGAATCGATGGACTTCGACGGTTGGCAGCGCCGGTGGCTCGCGCAACTGCAAGGCGCCCGGACCAGCGGGCACACCGTCACCGCGTGGGTGAACCCGGTCAACCCGTCGCAATCGCTGATCGACCCCGCCATCCGCTGGCGCCTGCAGCTGTTTCGTCTGCCCTTTGCCCTGGTGTTCACCGGCGTGGGCCTGGTGGCGGCCTGGGTGTTCGTCGTCGTCCTGCTGCGCTGGCGCAAGATGGCTCGCGAAGAGGCCGATGCCGCGTCCCTGTCGGACGGGCCGGTGCCCCCGCCTGGGAACCCGGCACGCCGATCCCTCGGCATCCTGTGGCTCATCGCCTTGTTCTGGTGCGGCTTCAGTGTCCCGCTGGCCGCCTTGCTGTGGCCCGATCCCCATATTCCGTGGCTCGCCAAGGGGGTCGTGGGCCTGTGCGCTCTGGTGGGCATCGGGCTGCTGTGGTACTCGGGGCATGTCACCTACCTGGCCTGGCGATACGCGGGCACCGGGCTCGCCTTGCAGCCCGCGCGGCCACTCGCAGGGCATCCGGTCGAGGTGGCGCTGGTGGTGCCGGCCCGTGCCGCGCCCCGCATGCAGGGGCACAGCCTGCAATTGCGACTGGCCCAGTACCGGGTGGACGAAGCGAGTTCGGGCTCACCCGAACGGCGCGTGGAGTCTTTCGCCGAGCCCGTGGCGATGCAGCCGGCCAGCGGCGGCCGGCTGCGGCTGGTGGCGCGTTTCCTGGTGCCGCCCGATGCGCCGACCAGCGGCGCCCCGCCGCTCGGGCGAGCGCGTGGAATGGCGGCTGGACCTGCTGCGCACGCCGCAAGGCGAGCCGGAGTTGACGTGCGACGTGCCCGTCCAGGCGGCAGCGCAGCCCCTGTCAGGGGACCCGCCGGACCGCTTCGACCGCCGGGCGGCCTGGAAGGGCACGCCCGTTCCCGGTCAGTGCCCG
>NZ_BAAJYR010000609.1:0-1568 GCF_057546605.1 Acidovorax sp. KPB24-03
CCCCTCTTCGCGCCGGACGCACCTGGACGCCCGATGCGGGCGGCAAGGTCCAGGCGGCCACCAAGGTGGTGCGCGGTCCCCGGGCCCTGGCCCGGCTGGCGGCGGGTCTGTGGCGCGTGTACCTGCGCCACCTCGCCGTGCAGGAAGTGCAGATCAACGGCACGCCGGGTCTGGTGCTGCGCGAGGGCGTCACGCCGCGCGTGGCGCTGGCCTTGCAGACCGACGGCACGCACATCCACGGCATCTACGCCGTGCTGAATCCGGACAAGCTGCGCGGGTTGTAGGCCCCGCCGCCGCCCGGTCCCCTTTTCCCGCTCCGTTCCCGATGGCATGGCACCCGCGCCGGGTGCGGGCCGCGCCATGGGGCAACGGTTTTCTCACCGCTCCTTCATCCAACCCAGCGCCAAGAAAGGCTCCCCATGTCACACGCCCGCATCGACCTCATGAACAACCATCCCGCCACCGCGAACGCCATGATGGCGCTGGAGAACCAGTTGCGCGCTGGCGCCCTGCCCCTTGCCCTCAAGGAGCTGGTGAAGATGCGCGTGTCGCAGATCAACGGCTGCGCGTTCTGCATCGACCTGCACGTGGGCGTGGCCCGCCGGCATGGCGAGACCGACCGGCGCCTGCACCTGCTGGCCGCCTGGCGCGAGGCCGGCCTGTTCGATGCCCGCGAACGCGCCGCGCTGGCCTGGGCCGAATCGCTGACCCGCCTGGCCGCCACGCAGGACGTGCCGGACGCGGTCTATGACATGGTGGCGGCGCAGTTCTCGGAGGCGGAGATCGTCGAGCTGTCGCTGGCCGTCGTCGCCATCAACGGCTGGAACCGGTTCCAGGTCGCTTTCCGCGCGCCACCGGCGGGCGGCGCCGGCGCCTGAGCGCCCCGTTCGGGCCGTCGCACCAAAAATAAGAGCCCAATCGGCCTGACGCCCTAGTAAAACATGCCATTCATGCTATTAATAGCATAGCAATCTCTCCGCGACGGCTTTGCAGCCGCTTCGCGGCAGAACCGGCCGCACGCGCCGTGCCTAGACCACCACCGGCTCCGGCTCCAGCCGGATGCCGAAGCGCTCGTACACGCTGGTCTGGATGGCCTTGGCCAGCGTCATCACTTCGCCGCCGGTCACGCTGTCGGCGCCCCGGCCGCGGTTGACCAGCACCAGCGCCTGCTTTTCGTAAACGCCGGCCTTGCCCACGCTCTTGCCCTTCCAGCCGCAGGCATCGATCAGCCAGCCCGCCGCCAGCTTGATGGTGCCGTCGGGCATGGGGTAGTGCACGATGCGCGGCTCGCGGGCGATGATGTCCGAGCACTGGTCGGGCGTGACCGTGGGGTTCTTGAAGAAGCTGCCGGCATTGCCCACCACCGCCGGGTCGGGCAGCTTGGCGCGGCGCACCTCGCACACCCATTCGAAGATCTGCTGCGCCGTGGGCTCGGCCACCCCGGCCTCGGCCCGCTTGCGCTCCAGGTCCAGGTAGCCCAGCTCGGGCTTCCAGGGCTTGGGCAGGCGAAAGCGCACGTGCGTGATGGCCGCGCGCCCCGCCAGGCCCATGCCGCGCGGCGCGCTGCC
>NZ_BAAJYR010000610.1:0-1555 GCF_057546605.1 Acidovorax sp. KPB24-03
CCATGGCGCCCGCACGGCGGGCGGTGCGGCCGGCCTGCACGGCGTCGGCGAAGGCGCCGGCCATGGCCACCGGGTCTTGCGCCAGGGCCACGGCGGTATTGAGCAGCACGCCGTCGTAGCCCCATTCCATCACCTGGCAGGCATGCGAGGGCAGACCCAGGCCGGCGTCCACCAGCATGGGCACGTCCAGGCGCTCGCGCAGCAGCTGCAGCGCGTAGGGGTTGACGGGGCCGCGGCCGGTGCCGATGGGCGCGGCCCAGGGCATCACCGCCTGGCAGCCCACATCGACGAGGCGCTGGCACAGCACCAAGTCCTCGGTGCAATAAGGCAGCACCTGGAAGCCGTCGCGGATCAGCTGCGAGGCGGCATCGACCAAGTTCAGCGTGTCGGGCTGCAGCGTGTAGTCGTCGCCGATCAGCTCCAGCTTGATCCAGGGCGTGCCGAACACTTCGCGCGCCATCTGCGCGGTGGTGATGGCCTCCTGCACGCTGTGGCAGCCGGCGGTGTTGGGCAGCACGGGCACCTCCAGGCGCCGCAGCAGCTCCCAGAAGCCGCTGCCGGTTTCGGCGGCGTTGCTGCCCTGGCGCCGCAGCGAGGCGGTCACCATCGCGGGCCGGGAGCGCTGCACGGCGGCTTCGAGCACGCTGGGCGATGGGTAGCGGGCGGTGCCCAGCAGCAGGCGGCTGGAAAAGCGCTGGCCGTACAGCACCAGCGCATCGGCGCCGTCGTTGTCTCGGGAAGGGTTGGAAGGGGAATGCATGGTGCTCAGCCGCCCGTCACGGGCGAGATCACTTCCACCCGGTCGCCCGCGGCAAGCTGGCGCAGGTGGTACTGGGTGTTGGGAACGAAAACGGTGTTCACGGCCACGGCGAAGGGCGGGCGCGCGGCGATGGCGGCCAGCGCGTCGGCTACGGTGGCAGGCTCCGGCAGGGTCGTGGCGGTCTGGTTGATGGTGATGTTCATGGGGAAAGGGCTGCCTCTTCGTCGAGGTGCAGGGCCAGATCGAAACGGGAGGCCAGCGCCGATTGTCCCTGGTTCAACCATTCCATGACGGCGTCGAGGATGGCCGGGGCGATCATGAAGCCATGGCGGTACAGGCCGTTGACCTCCAGCACGCGCGGGCGCACCTGGCGGAGGGCGGGCAGGTTGTCGGGCAGGGTCGGGCGGCATTGCGTGGCCACTTCGAGGATGCGGGCCTCGGCAAAGCCCGAATGCACCGCGTAGGCCGCGCTCAGCAACTCCAGGGTCGAGCGCACGCTGGCGGGCGACAGGTCGTCCGATTCGATCTCGGTCGCGCCGATCACGAACAGGTGGTCTTCCTTGGGCGCGATGTAGATCGGGTAACGCGGATGCACCAGGCGGGTTGGCCGCCGCAGGGTCACCTCGGGCGCGTGCACGCGCACGACCTCGCCGCGCACGCCGCGCAGCGCGCTCCACTGCGCGCGGGCGCCCAGGCCCCGGCAGTCGATCACCCAGTCGGGCTGGCCGGGCGTGCCGGGGGAAAAGTCCGATGGCGCGCGCGGGCAGTGCCAGTGGGCCTCGATGCCCAGGCCGG
>NZ_BAAJYR010000611.1:0-1554 GCF_057546605.1 Acidovorax sp. KPB24-03
CGGCCACCGCCAGCCCGGTCACCTTGCCGCGCGCCTGGTATTGCTGCAGCTGCTGCAGGGGGCCGGCGCCAGGTGGCCTTGACCTCCTCCACCAGCCCGCGCGGCGTGTAGTCGGCCAGGGCGGAATGCACGGCGGCATCCAGCGGCAGCCGACTGGCGATCTGCGCCAGCGCGGCCAGGTCGAGGCGGTCGGCGCGCAGTTCGCCCTGCTCGCGGCCGCTTTGCACGCCGGTGTGCCGCACCGTGAGGTTGCCGCCCGGCCAGCGCAATGCGTCCTGCGTGGTGAACTGCAAGCCCTCGGTGGAGAACTCGAACCCGTCGGACAGGCGCCGCCCGCCCACCCGGCCGGCGACGGACTGCAGCGCGAGCGGCTCCAGGCCCTCGCCCAGGCGGGCGTTCACCCCGGCCAGGGCGAGGTCGGCCGTGCCACCGACGAACTGCCCGCGCTGGAAATCGACCCACGCGCGCAGCGCGCCGCGGCCCTCGGCCACCTGCACGCCGTCGATGTGGACATGGTGGCGCAGCCGGGACACGTCCACGCGCGAGAAATCGGCGAACAGCTGCCCCGTCCACTGCTGCCACGACCCGCCGTGCGTCGTCAGGAACGGCTGGCGGAACTGCCCGGTGAGCTTGAACCGGTCGCCCCACTGCGGCGGCGGCGTGGCCTCGATCCGCATGCCGTGGCGCCAGCCCCGGTTGCGCAGCAGCAGGTCCACCTGTCCCAGCGCCAGGGGCGGCTCCTGGCTTTGCTCGTCGGTCAGCCGAACGGTGCCGCCGCGCAGCACGACCTCGCTTTGCGAGAACAGCCAGTCGGCCCCGGCGCTGTCGCCGCCCGCGCTCTGGCGGAACGCCAGCCCCGCGATGAAGATGCGGCCGTCCGCCATGCGGCGCACGTCGAGTTCGGGGCGTTCGATGTACAGCTGCTCGAACCCCATGCGCAGCACCGAGCGCGGCGACAGCGACCCCACCACGCGCGGCAGCTTCAGGGCCTCGCGGCCCTGGGGGTCCAGCAGGGCGACGTCGTTCAGCTCGATGGTGGGCACCAGCCCTTCGGAGCGGGCCGACAGCGCACCGATGCGCACCGGTACCCCCAGCGCCCGTGTGGCATGGGCTTCCAGCTGCGGACGGAAGTCGCCGATACGCGGCACAATCCAGCCGTGAAGCACCCCCCAGGCGGCGGCCACCAGCAGCCAGAAGGCGATGAGCAGGCCCAGGGACCACCGCGCAAGACCTGCCAGGCATCGGAGCAGGCGTGAGGGGTTCGGTGGCTGTTCAATCATTGGTGGGTTGGGATGCGAAGGGAATTATGACCCGCGCCCGCTGTGCGGGTTCAGCATCAAACGGTGTCGTTATGTACGGTTTTCAGGCCCCGGGCCCTTGCTATGCCGCTGTCTTGCACTGACGTTCCAGAGATCCCCAGCGCCGCCGGCGACGGCCCGCTGGCGAGCCATTCCCGCTTCCACCAGCGGCTGCACCGGCGCTATGCCGACGCGTTCGCCGTGCTGCCGCCCGGCGCCCCCACGCGGGCCACCATGGCCGAGGCGCTGGCCGCCA
>NZ_BAAJYR010000612.1:0-1546 GCF_057546605.1 Acidovorax sp. KPB24-03
CGGGTGCCGGGGCCGGCGCCGCGCCGACCGTGGGGCGCGCCTGGGCCAGCCAGGCCTCGTAGCCCTCCAGCCAGCGCGCGTCGCGCAGGCGCAGGTTCTCGTGGCTGATGCGCTGGCTGCGCGTGAGCAGCGAATACGCGAACTGCTCCACCGGCAGCCGGCTGTAGCGCGCCACGTTCTCGAACCACTCGGTGGAGTTGCGCGCGGCGTTCTGGATCTTGAGCACCTCGACGCTGCGGCGCGCCTCGTAGTCGTGCAGCGCCTGCTCCAGGGTCGCGCCGGTGGCCAGCGTCTGGGCCAGGTCGATGGCGTCTTCCAGCGCGAGCTTGGTGCCGCTGCCGATCGAGAAATGCGCCGTGTGCGCGGCATCGCCCATCAGCACGATGGGCACGGCCTTGCCGGCGATGGTTTCGCGGTGCACCCAGGTGCGGCAGATCACGCGCGGAAAGCGGATCCAGTTGGCCGAGCCGCGCAGGTGCGTGGCGTTGCTGATGAGCGCATGCCCGCCCAGGTAGGGCGCGAAAAGCCGCTCGCAGAAGGCGATGGCCTCGGGCTGCTCCATGCGGTCCAGCCCGTGGGCCTGCCACACGGCCTCGGGCGTCTCGACGATGAAGGTGGAGGTGTCGGCGTCGAACTGGTAGGCGTGCGCCTGGAACCAGCCGTGCTCGGTCTCTTCGAACGCGAAGGTGAAGGCCTCGAACTTCTGGTGCGTGCCCAGCCACACGAAGCGGCACTGGCGCAGGTCGATGTCGGGCTGGAAGACCTCGGCATAGCGCGTGCGGATGCGGCTGTTCAGGCCGTCGCTGGCGATCACCAGGTCGGCTCGGTAGCGCGCGGCGAGCGCCTGGTCGTCGGCCACGTCGGTCTCGAACACCAGCTCCACGCCCAGCGCCAGGCAGCGCTCCTGCAGGATGTTGAGCAGCCGCTTGCGCCCGATGCCGCAAAAGCCATGGCCGCTGGAGCGCACGCTGCGCCCGCGCAGGAACACCGCCACGTCGTCCCAGTGGTTGAACGCATCGCCGATCTGCGCGGCGGTTTCGGGATCGGCCGCGTGCAGGTTGGCCAGCGTCTGGTCCGACAGCACCACGCCCCAGCCGAAGGTGTCGAACGGCCGGTTGCGCTCCACCACCACGACGCGGTGCGCCGGGTCCTGCCGCTTCATCAGCAGGGCGAAATAAAGGCCGGCGGGACCACCGCCGATGCACAGGATGTTCATGTGAAAACAGTTTAGGCTTAAACGAATTACTGTCAATGGGGCCTGTGCCGATCGGGCGCGCCCGTGTCGGACAACGGCCATTGACGAGGCGTTGGGGCGGTTCAAGAATCGACGGCCATGAAACCGCTGCTGCACGCCCTGCAAGCCCGGCTGGAATCCCTGCCGGTGGACCTGTCGCTCGAACTGCCCGGCGGGCAGCGGCTGGGCCGTGCGCAGGCCCCGGTGGCGCTGCAGTTCCGCGACCGCCGCTCGCTGGCGGCGCTGCTCTCGGGCGAGGTGGGCGACCTTGGGCGCGGCCATCGTCGAGGGGGCGCGTGCGCTTCGAAGGCC
>NZ_BAAJYR010000613.1:0-1543 GCF_057546605.1 Acidovorax sp. KPB24-03
CCGCGCTGCGCCTGGGCCGCGGCCAGCGCGCGCAACTCGCCTTCCCAGCGCTGGCAGGTCAGCGCCAGCAACTGCAGCAGGGCACCGCGGATGCACGCCAGCGAGGCCAGGCGCCGCGCCGCGTTCTCGCGCTGCAGGGTGTCCAGCAGCGCCCGCACGGCCTCGAAGCCGCTTTCGTCGAAGGTGAAGTCCAAGTGCTCCTGGAACTGGAACGGCGCCAGCTCCGGTGCCAGGGCCAGCGGCACGTCTTCCAGGTCGAGCGGGTCCACGGCCAGGCCGGGCCACAGAAAGCGCTGGCTGAAGTTCACCACCAGCCAGCGCGTGCCCGGCGGGTGCGGCACGAGGTGCATGCGGTGCGGCAGCACGAAGCTCAGGGTGCGCGCGGTGAACGGCCGGGCCACGCCGCCGATGTGGTGCTGCGTGTGGCCTTCCAGGTTCACCTGGATCTGGAAATACTCGTGCTTGTGGGGCTGCGTGAGCGGCGTGCGGCCGCTCTGGTCGCGGATGTCGAAATCGAGGTGGCTGGAGCGCTCCACCATCGCATAGGTGCGCACGGCACCCGCGGGATCGTTGCTGGCGCGCGGCGGGGGCATGCGGGCGGCCGGTGTCGCGTCAGGGCCGGGGCGTCAGCGCGGCACCGACGGCATGCCGGTCCACAGCTCGTTCAGGTCCGGAAAGCGCCATTTGTCCGGGTCTTCGCGGGCCACGATCTTCTCCGGGCAGCCGGGCTGGGCCAAGTCGATGATCTCGGGCGCAATGCGCAGGTCGGACTTGGTGGAGAAGAACACCTTCACGCGCGGCGACACCAGCGAGGCGGCCTGCTCCATCACCACGCCGATGCGCCCCGAGGTCAGCCGCACGAGCGAGCCCACGGGGTAGATGCCGATGCTCTTCACGAAGGCCTGGAACAGGCGGGGGTCGAAGTGCCCGTTGGTCCACTCGGCCATGCGCCGCAGCGATTCGGCCGGGTCCCAGCCGCGCTTGTAGGGCCGGTCGGAGGTGACGGCGTCGTACACGTCGCAGATCGAGGCCATGCGCGCGGTCAGGCTGATCTGCTCTGCCGGCAGGCGGTGCGGGTAGCCCGAGCCGTCCATCTTCTCGTGGTGGTGCAGGCAGGCGTCCAGCACCTCGTCCTCCACGCCGCCCCCGCATTCCAGCAGCATGCGGTAGCCGTGCTCGGAATGGCTGCGCACGATGTCGAATTCCTCGTCGGTGAGCTTGCCGGGCTTGTTCAGCACCGCCAGCGGGATGGCCGCCTTGCCGATGTCGTGCATCAGTCCGGCCAGGCCGGAGGTGCGGATGCGCGCGGCGTCCAGGCCGATCTGGCGCCCCAGGGCCACCATCAGCGCGCACACCGCCACCGAATGCATGTAGGTGTAGTCGTCCGCCGTCTTCAGCCGCGCCAGGCTGATGAGCGCCGAGGGGTGGCGGGTGATCGAATCGGAGATTTCCTGCACCAGGCTGCGCGCGTCGCTGGAATCCACCGCGCGGCCCATGCGGGCCTCGTGGAACATCGAGGACACGGCCTGGCGGGCATGGTGGC
>NZ_BAAJYR010000614.1:0-1536 GCF_057546605.1 Acidovorax sp. KPB24-03
CCCCCAGCTCGATCGCCTGCCCGCCTGCGGCGACACGTACGCCACCAGCCTCGCACCGCTGTCGCGCTCCTGCACCAGCACCACCGCCTCCCTCACCTCGGGCTGCGCCAGCAACTGCGCCTCGATCTCCCCAGCTCGATCCGGAACCCCGGATCTTCACCTGGTGGTCCAGCCTCCCTAGGTACTCCAGCTGCCCCTGTGCGTTCCAGCGCACCAGGTCTCCCGTTCGGTACAGCCTCTGGCCGCCCTCCCCCGCCACGAACCGCTCGGCCGTCAGGCCCGGCCGCCCCAGGTAGCCCCGCGCCAGGCTGATGCCTCCCAGGTACAGCTCTCCCGCCACGCCCTGCGGCACCGGGTTCAACTGCCCATCCAGCACCCACGCCTGCGTGGCCGAGATCGGCCGCCCGATCGGCACCTGCGTGCCTCCGTCTTCACGGCACTGCCACTGCGTGACGTGGATGGTAGTTTCCGTGGGGCCGTACAGGTTCTGCAGCGAGGCGCCTTGCAGCCGCTGCAGCGCTTCGCTCTGGGTGGCCGCAGGCATGGCTTCGCCCCCGCAGATGATGTAGCGCAGCCGCGTCTGGTGCTCGATGCCTTCGTGCGCCAGGAAGGCCTGCAGCATGGAGGGCACGAAGTTCAAGGTGGTGATCTGGTGCTGGCGGATGAGCTGCACGAGCCGCTCGGGGTCTCTCTGGTCCCCGGGCTGGGCCACCACCAGCCGCACGCCGGTGGTCAAGGGCCAGAAGGTCTCCCACACCGAGACGTCAAAGCCGAATGGGGCCTTGTGCAGCACGGTGTCGCTCGCATTGAGCGCATAGGTCTGCTGCATCCAGGCCATGCAGCTGTGGAGCGCGCTGTGGCGGATGGCCGCGCCCTTGGGTCGCCCGGTGGAGCCGGAGGTGTAGATGACGTACGCCAGGTTCTCGCCGTGCAGCACCACCTGCGGGTCGTGTTCGGGCTCCTCGGTCAGCCGCTCCGTGTCCAGCTCCAGCACCTGCAAGCCCGCCGTCTCGGGCACCTTGCCACCATGCTGGTGCTGCGTGAGCAGCAGGCCGATGCCGCTGTCCTGCACCATGTAGGCCAGCCGCTCCGGCGGGTACTCCGGGTCCAGCGGCACATACGCCCCTCCGGCCTTCAGGATGCCCAGCAAGCCCACCACCATCTCGGTGCTGCGCTCCACCAAAATGCCCACCCGCGTCTCGGGCCGCACCCCCAGCTTCACCAGCCGGTGCGCCAGTTGGTTGGCGCGGGCGTTGAGCTGGCCGTAGCTCAGCGCCTCCTGACCGAACACCAACGCGGGGGCATCGGGCTGCGCCGCCGCCTGGCGCTCGAACAGTTCGTGCACCGCCACCGGCGTGCCGTGGCCCTGGCGGTTGTCGCCCCACGCCGCCAGCCGATCGCGCTCCGCCGCGCCCAGCAACGGCACCTCGCCCACCGCCTGCCCAGGGCGCTCCGCCAGCGCCTGCAAGAGCGCCATGTAGTGCTCCCCCATCCGCTCCATCGTCCCAGAATCGAACAGCTCCGAGGCGTAGAGGA
>NZ_BAAJYR010000615.1:0-1534 GCF_057546605.1 Acidovorax sp. KPB24-03
CGGGCGGGCTCCACGGCCGGGCCGATGCCGGACCATTCCTGCGGGTGGGCGGACATGGCGCGCTCAGGCCGGCGAGGCCGCCGGCGCGTTCGTCACGCCGCGCGCGAACTGCGTGTCCACCAGGTCGGTGACCACCTTGTTCAACGCCGTGCCGGGCCGCACCAGCGCTTCGGACAGGAGCAACGGCGCAGCGCCCTGCAGCGCGGCGATGTGCTCCTGAGACGGCTGCGGGTTCGACAGGTCGGTGCGCAGTTTGAGCTGCAGTAGCGCCACCTGCAGGCTGACCTTGGCCTCTTCCGAGAGGATCCTGGCCGCCTCGGTGGTGTTAGCCAGAATCCATTGGCGGGCTCGCTCGTAGCCGGCCAGCACGCGGCGCGTCTCGGCGGCGCGCTGGGCCAGGAACTCTTCGCGCACATTCAAAAAGCCGTAGGTGTTGAACGCCACGTTGCGGTAGATGAGGCGCGAGCCCGCATCCAGCTCGCTGGCGGCCATCAGCGGATCGAGCCCCGCCCAGGCGTCCACGCGGCCCTGTTCCAGCGCGGTGCGGCCGTCGGCGTGCTGCAGCGCGACGATCTCCACGTCGTTGCGCTTCAAACCGGCCACCTGCAGCGCACGCAGCAAAAAGAGGTACGGGTCGGTGCCCTTGGTGGCGGCGACCTTCTTGCCCTTGAGTTCCTTCACGGACTGGATGGGCGAATCCTTGCGCACCACCAGCGCCGTCCATTCGGGGCGCGAGAAGATGTACGGTGCCCGGATCGGGTTGCCGTTGGCCTTGGACAGCAGCGCGGCCAGCCCGGCCGACGAGCCGATGTCGATGCTGCCCGCATTCAAATACTCCAGCGCGCGGTTGCTGCCCGCGCTGAACACCCACTTCACGGCCGTGCCGTCCTGCTTGAACGACTCCTCCAGCCAGCCAAAGCGGCGCAGCACCAGGCTGGAGGGCGAATAGGTGGCGTAGTCCAGGCGCAGTTCCTTCAGCGGCTGCGCGGCGTGCGCAGTGTGCGAGGCCAGTGGCCCGGCCAGCGCTGCGGCGCCGGCCGACAGCAGGGTGCGTCGTTGCATGGTGGTGGGTTCCCGGTGAATGCGGTGATGGTGCGGCGCAGTATCGGGCGCGGCTTGCCGCACGGCCAAGAACGTTATTCGTCTATTTTTATGAGAAACCTGCCGCCCCTGGCGTGCCCCTGGCGTGCCCCTGAAAACCGGCCGGCTGGCCTGCACCAGCCGCCGCAGGCAAGCAGCAAATTGCGCACGAATCACGCAGCAGGCCGCTGCGCGCACGGCGCGGCGGGCCGGTGCAACCCACGGCGACGCGGGTTGCACCGCGCCCCATGCCCGCCCGGCAGGCCGCGGCGCGCGCATCGGCCAAAAAACCGCATAAGCACGCGCGAATTCCGCATGTGGCGGGCCCGCGCCACTGCGCACACTGGACCCACTCGCGGCGGCGGGCGCCCTGGCCCCGACCCGCCCCCACCCTTTCGCCGGCCGCCTCCACCCATGTCCTCACGCACCCCTAACTCGACCCCGACCCCGAAGC
>NZ_BAAJYR010000616.1:0-1534 GCF_057546605.1 Acidovorax sp. KPB24-03
CAGGCCCCGGCCCTCGCGGCCCCAGCGACCAGGCCCATCCGCAGGCACGACCACCCGCACGGCCCAGGGCCTGTGCCGCGCCTGCCGCGCGCTCCACCTGGGCGCACAGGTCCGACTGGAAGCGCCCGGGCTGCGGCGCGCCGCGTTCGTCCAACGGGGTGTCCGCCGCGGGCACGCCGTAGAAACCCACGGCCGACGCCCCCACCAGCACGGCGGGCGGGCAGTGCAGGCGCTGCATCAGCCCCAGGAGCTGCCGCGCCGTTCCGACCCGGCTCTCGACCAGTTGCCGGCGCCGCGCGCGGGTCCACGGCCGGCCCAGGACCGGCGCGCCGGCCAGGTGGACTACGGCGTCGATGCGCGTCTCGCCCGGAATGTCCCCCAGGCGGTCCAGCGCCCAGACCTGCGGGCCGAAGGTCGCGCGGGCCTGCAGCGGATCGCGCGTCCAGACGATCACGCGCCGGCCTTCGCCTTGCAGCCGGCGCACCAGCGCCGTGCCGATGAAGCCGGTGGCGCCCGTCACCAGCACCGCAGGCCCGTGGGCGACAACGGGCAGGGGTTCAGCGGATGGCACGGCCGCCCGCAGCCGCACGACGGCGAACGCATTGCGCACGCTCCAGGCCAGCACCACCACGGCCGCCACCGTGAACAGCCAGGACCAGGCCCCGTGCCCGACCCGCACCACGCCGGTCGGCAGGGCCGCATGCGCCGCGAACAGGGGCGCGATCACGCCGACCAGCACGCCATAGCTCACCGCCAGCAGCGTGTGGAGCACCCGCTCGGCGGGGGGCAGGCGGCGGCTGCGGTCCTCCTCCAGGAAGTCCGCCGCGGTGATCACGATCTCCACCGCCAGCAGGGCCGTCGGCAGCAGCACCCACCAGCCCTGCCACTGCACCCAGGCGAATCCCAGGAAGAGCACGCCGTAGAGGGCCTCGCGCGCCGCATGCAGCAGCAGCTCGTGGCGGGCCGAGGTGCGCTGCGGCAGGCGGGCGGACCACTCGTGGTGCCAGAGGTTGTCGAACGCCCCCATCAGGGCCTGCACCGTCAGAACGATGAAAACGATGTCCATGGAATCACTCCTCGGGATCGGTGAACACACCGGTTTGAAAAAACGTGCAGCCCCACAGCGGGTGCGCCATGTCCAGGGTGAAGCGGAACGTGCCCGGCCCTTCGTCGCGGTGCTCGACCCGGCACCGCCCCGGCGTGAGCCCATCGGGAATGGGCACGCAGAACGCGCCCAGCGCCAGGAAATAGCGGCGGCTGTAGAACACCAGGGCCCCGTCCTCCACCACCACGTCGAGCGCCATGGACAGCCCGCCGCTCGTGCGCTCCTGCAGGCCGCCGTCCGGGCCGCGCAGCTTGGTCGAGCGCACGACGGCGGCGTCGCGCCGCCCCGGCAGGCGAAGGTGGCGCTCCCACACGACACCGCCGCGTGCGTCGCAGTGCACCCGCACCTCGGCGGGCACGCCGTCCTCGTCGGCATCCAGCAGCGGCCCGCCCAGCAGGCGCGAGGCCCAGGCAAAGCACCGGCCCATGC
>NZ_BAAJYR010000617.1:0-1534 GCF_057546605.1 Acidovorax sp. KPB24-03
CAGGCGCTGGCGGTGTTCGGCGCGCTGGGCCTGGGGCTGGCGCTGCCGTACCTGGCCGCCAGCTGGGTGCCCGCAGTGGCGCGCGCCCTGCCACGCCCTGGCGCCTGGATGGACACGCTGCGCCGGTTCATGGCGTTCCCGATGTTCGCCACCGTGGTGTGGCTGGTGTGGGTGCTGGGCCAGCAAAGTGGCATCGACGGCGCGGCGGCCCTGCTGGCGCTGCTGGTCACGCTCAGCATGGCGGTCTGGGCGCTCACGCTCGCCGGGCGCACCCGCTGGGCAATTGCTCCTATTTCGATAGCACTCCTGGCATATTTGACTACGGCATGGGCACCAAAAGTGCTTGAAATCGCGCCGGCTTCGGCCGCAGCGGTGCCCTCTGCCAGCGGCTGGCGCCCCTGGCAGCCCGGCCTGCCCGAGGAACTGGTGGCCAAGGGCCAGCCCGTGTTCGTGGACTACACCGCCGCCTGGTGCGTGACCTGCCAGTACAACAAGAAAACCACCCTGGCGCACGAGGACGTGCTGAAGGACTTCGCCGCCAAGAACGTGGCCCTGCTGCGCGCCGACTGGACGCGCCGCGATCCCGCCATCACCGCCGCGCTGGCGCAACTGGGGCGCAGCGGCGTGCCGGTGTACGTGCTGCAGGCGCCGGGCCGCCCCCCCGTGGTGCTGTCGGAAATCCTGGGCGTGCAGGAAGTGCGCGCGGCCCTCGCCGGCCTGTAAGCGCCTGGTCCAGCAGGCGCCCCATCGCCCTGCCGGCACGGGGGTTTTGGGTGGCGACGCGCTGGAGGCTCGGTGACACTGGGCCGCCCCGGGGCCCCGGCCCCGTTCGTTCTTTCGACAGGAGAAATGCCATGCTTCGACGGACCCTCTTCGCCTGCCTTTTCCTCGCTGCGGGCGCTGCCCAGGCGGCGGCCACCGTGGGCCAGCCCGCGCCCGACTTCGCACTGAAGGACGCCACCGGCAAGACCGTGCGGCTGTCGGACTTCAAGGGCAAGCACGTGGTGCTGGAGTGGACCAACCCGGGTTGCCCCTTCGTGCGCAAGCACTACGACAGCGGCAACCTGCCGGCCACGCAAAAGGGCGCGGTGGACCAGGGGGTGGTGTGGCTGTCGGTGAACTCCACCGAGAAGGCCAGCAGCGACTACCTGGCCCCCGCGCAACTGGCCGCCTGGTTCACCGAACGCAAGGCGGTGCCCACCGCCCTGCTGCTGGACGAGGAAGGCACGGCCGGCCATGCCTATGGCGCGCGCACCACGCCGCACCTGTACATCGTCGATCCCAAGGGCACGCTGGTGTATGCGGGCGGCATCGACAGCATTCCTTCGGCCCGCCCGGCCGACATCCCGAAGGCCACGAACTACGTGAAGGCCGGCCTGGCCGACGCCCTGGCGGGCAAGCCGATCGCGGTGCCCACCACGCAGCCCTACGGCTGCTCGATCAAATACAAATCGCCGGCATAAGCCGGCGACGGGGCCGGCGACGGGTCTGCCATCCGCCGGCAATGGGCATGGCAGCACGGCCCCGGGCGGGC
>NZ_BAAJYR010000618.1:0-1514 GCF_057546605.1 Acidovorax sp. KPB24-03
GCCGCGGGCGCCGTGCGGGCCGACAGCAGCAGCGCGCTGGGCAAGGCGACGTGTACCTGACGCGGCGGCACGCTGATCGGCAACACGGTCGGCGGAGCTGGCCATCGGCGGCGCCTTCGACCCTGGCAGCAGCAGCACGCTGGAACTGCGCGTGGGCGCCAACGGCGCCGGCCAGCTGCAGGCCGCCGGCCCGGTCACGCTGGCGGGCACCCTGCGCATCGCCTTCCGCTCGGGCTTCACGCCAACGATCGGATCGACCCTCACGCTGGTGCGTGGCGCCCCGGTGCGCGGGACGTTCGGCAGCATCACGGTCAACGGCTTCAAGGTCACGCCCATCTATCTGGACGACTCCGTGCAGCTTCGGATCGACGCGGCGGCCTGACGCCGCGGGCGCCCCGCCGCCCTTCCCCCGGTGCGGCGGGCGCGGACCGGCCGCTCCTGGCGGGCCTTACGCCCGCACCCGGGTGCGGGCAAATTGCAGCGCCGCCTCCAGCATGCGGTGCAGCACGGGCTGCACGCCGGCCGCCACCTCGGGCAGGTAGTGGAACGGCAAGGCTTCCTGCATGTAGCTGCACTGCGTCATCTCCAGCTGCACCGCGTGCACGTTGCGCGCGGGATCGCCGTAGTGCCGCGTGATGTGGCCGCCCTTGAACCGGCCGTTGAGCACCGCGGTGTACGCCGGGTCGGACTGCCCGATGCGCAGCAGCGCCTGCGCCAGCGCCGGGTCGCAGCTGGCCCCTTCGGCCGTGCCCAGGTTCAGGTCCGGCAGCTTGCCCGCGAAGAACCTCGGCAGCACGGAGCGGATGGAATGCGCATCCCACAGCATGGCCACGCCATGGGCGGCGCGCAGGCGCTCCAGCTCGGCGGCCAGCTGCGCGTGGTACGGCGCCCAGATGGCATCGCGGCGCGCGGCGATCTCGGCGTCGTCCGGCGCATCGCCCGCCTCCGCGTAGATCGGCGTGTCGTCGAAGGTGTCCACCGGGCAAAGGCCGGTGACGCTCTGGCCGGGGTACAGGCTGGCGCCGTCCGGCGGCCGGTTCAGGTCGATCACATAGCGCGAGTGCGTGGCCACCAGGATCGAGGCGCCGAGGTCGCGGGCAAAGCCGTAGAGCCGCTCCAGGTGCCAGTCCGTGTCCGGCACCTGGCGGGCCTCGTCGGTGAAGCGCGCGGCGATGTCCGGGGGCACATGCGTGCCCACGTGGGGCATGGACACGAGCAGCGGCGCGGTGCCCTGGTGGAAGGTGAAGGGTGGCGGGGAATGGGTGGCGGTCATGCGATCGGGTCTGCGTTGGGGGCTTCGAAAGCCGAGGGCCGGCCGGTCGGTCAATGCCCGGCGCGGGTGATGGTGGCCGTGCGGGCCGCCACGAAGGCGGCGGCGGCACGGTCGTGCAGCGCGTGGCGCCCCGCAACGACGCGCGGCGTGCCGGCGGTCCAGAGGCTGTGCAGCGCCGAGGTGCGATGGCTGCCGAACACGTGCGCGCCCAGCATGCTGTCGGGCGGCAGGCCCTGCAGGT
>NZ_BAAJYR010000619.1:0-1513 GCF_057546605.1 Acidovorax sp. KPB24-03
CGGTACTGGCGCCGGTGTCCACCAGGTACTGCATCGGCCGGCCGTTGATGGTGCCGCTGTTCACGAAATGCCGCGGCGTGTCGGCGGTGAGCACCACGCGCCGGCCCGTGCCGGCGGCGCTGCGGCTGCCCACGCTGACCGGGGCCTCGCCCAGGATCAACGTGCGCCGCGCGCCGGCCAGTTCGACCACCGCCTCCTCGCGGCCGACCGAGACCACCTTCACGCCCTGGTGGCTTTCACCCGGGCCCACGCCGCGCGGCGCGCCACCGTTGACGACCAGCAGCGCCTTGCCGCCCAGGATGCCGGACAGCGCCACCGCCTGGGCGTGCGCCTGCCATGGCGCAAGCGCCAGGGCGGCCGCGAGGGGGAGGGCGCGCAGGAGCATGGAGGGGCAGCTTGGGGGGGCGGGCGGTGATGCGGCAGGCGGCGGGGAAGTCGGTGTCAGTCGCGGAAGTTGTCGAACGACAGTGGAATGTCCACCACTTCCTTGCGCAGCAGCGCCATGGCGGCCTGCAGGTCGTCGCGCTTGGCGCCGGTCACGCGCACTTTCTCTTCCTGGATGGCGGCCTGCACCTTGAGCTTGCTTTCCTTGAGGAGCTTCTGGATCTTCTTGGCCAGCTCGCTCTCGATGCCGTTGCGCACCTTCACGACCTGCTTGACCTTGTCGCCGCCGACCTTCTGCGGCTTTTCCATGTCGAGAAAGCGCACGTCCACGTTGCGCTTGGTGAGCTTGTTGCGCAGGATGTCTTCCACCTGGGTGAGCTGGAAGTCGGCATCGCCGAACAGCGTGATCTCCTTGTCCTTGATCTCGATGGCGGCGGACGTGCCCTTGAAGTCGAAGCGCGTGCCGATTTCCTTGGCGGTGTTTTCGACCGCGTTCTTCACTTCTACGAGGTTGGCTTCACAAACGGTGTCAAAAGAAGGCATGGCATCACTCTCGGAAACTGGGGGAGAACCCGGCCGCGAAAAGGGGCCGGGTGCGACAATCCGGTCGATGTTAGTCGAGAAAAACGCTCCCCTGCAGCACTGCAATACCTTCGGCATCGTGGCCCGCGCCCATACGCTGGTGCGTGCCCGCTCGGTCGATGACGTGCGCGCCCTGGTGTCCGACCCGCAGCTGGCGGGCTCGCCCGTCTTCGTGTTGGGCGGCGGCAGCAACATCGTCCTCACCGGCGACGTCAAGCCCGTGGTCCTCAAGATGGAGGTCAAGGGCCTGCGGCTGGTGCAGGAAACCCCCCAGGCCTTCATCGTGGAGGCCGGTGCCGGCGAGTCCTGGCACGACGCCGTCGCCTGGACCCTGGCGCACGGCTTTCCCGGGCTGGAAAACCTGGCGCTCATCCCCGGCACCGTGGGCGCGGCGCCCGTGCAGAACATCGGCGCCTACGGCGTCGAGCTGCAGGACCGCTTCGATTCCCTGGACGCCATCGACCTGGCGACGGGCCAGCCGTTCACGCTCGATGCCGCCCAATGCGCGTTCGGCTACCGCGATTCCGTCTTCAAGCACCAGGCCCCC
>NZ_BAAJYR010000620.1:0-1507 GCF_057546605.1 Acidovorax sp. KPB24-03
TTTTTCGCAGTTGCCATCATTTTCTCCTTGGGTCAATTTGCAAAGAGCACTCCACGCCTGCATTGGACATGGAGCGATCCATGGCGATGGGACGAGTCCCATCGCCATGAACACGGGAACGCCCCGCGCGGCAGGGCTTTGCAGCGCTGCCGGTGAGGGACGTGGAATGAAAATGCATGGCCTGGAATGTGTCGGGAGGCTAATCCCAGGACAGTGCACCGCCGGACTGGTACTCGATGACGCGGGTCTCGAAGAAGTTGCGCTCCTTCTTGAGGTCGATCATCTCGCTCATCCAGGGGAAGGGGTTTTCTTCGTTGGGGAACAGCGCCTCCAGGCCGATCTGCGTGGCGCGGCGGTTGGCGATGTAGCGCAGGTAGCCCTTGAACATGGAGGCGTTCATGCCCAGCACGCCGCGTGGCATGGTGTCTTCGGCGTACTGGTACTCGAGCTCGACGGCCTTCATGAACAGGCCATTGATCTCTTCCTTGAACTCCGCGGTCCACAGGTGCGGGTTCTCCAGCTTGAGCTGGTTGATCAGGTCGATGCCGAAGTTGCAGTGCATCGATTCGTCGCGCAGGATGTACTGGTACTGCTCGGCGGCACCGGTCATCTTGTTCTGGCGGCCGAGCGCGAGGATCTGCGTGAAGCCGACGTAGAAGAACAGGCCTTCCATCAGGCAGGCGAAAACGATCAGCGACTTGAGCAGCGTCTGGTCGGTCTCGGGCGTGCCGGTCTTGAAGTTGGGGTCCATGATCGCCTCGATGAAGGGGATCAGGAACTCGTCCTTGTTGCGGATGGAGGCGACTTCGTTGTACGCGTTGAAGATCTCGCTCTCGTCGAGGCCGAGCGATTCGACGATGTACTGGTAGGCGTGCGTGTGGATCGCTTCCTCGAAGGCCTGGCGCAGCAGGAACTGGCGGCATTCGGGCGCGGTGATGTGGCGGTACGTGCCCAGCACGATGTTGTTGGCGGCCAGCGAATCGGCGGTCACGAAGAAGCCGAGGTTGCGCTTGATGATGCGGCGCTCGTCTTCGGTCAGGCCGTTCGGGTCTTTCCACAACGCGATGTCGCGCGTCATGTTCACCTCTTGCGGCATCCAGTGGTTGGCGCAGGTGGCGAGGTATTTTTCCCAGGCCCACTTGTACTTGAAGGGCACCAGTTGATTGACGTCGGTCTGGCCGTTGATGATGCGCTTGTCGGCGGCATTCACGCGGCGGTGCACGGTGTCGGCGGGCGGGGCAGAGGGGGTGGGCGTGCTGCCGGCGGGCAGGCTTTCGGCGGGTGCCGCAGCGGCTTGCGAAAGCGCGGACGGCGACTCCGCCGGGCGGTTGTTTTGCAGACCGCCGTCCAAGAGTTTCTGCGATGAGGGCTTGACTTCTTCGTCCCAGGTCAGCATAGGTTTTCCAATGGTCGGATTATGAAAGCAGCGCTGCAAAATTAAAAGCGCTGGAGCGTGATGCAGCCATGTTTTTGTTGCTTCACTGCACATGCGCGGCACCCTGATCGA
>NZ_BAAJYR010000621.1:0-1506 GCF_057546605.1 Acidovorax sp. KPB24-03
CAGCGGCCCGTTGGCCGCCCAGGCCGCAGCGGCGGCCACCAGCGCGATGGCCAGTCCCCCGGTCCAGACGGTCAGGGGGTGCGATCCGGCCCACAGGGCCATGGCCTGGACGTCCATCATGCGCGGGTCTTCAGTGGGGCGGGCCACGGGTTCGGGCGTGGCCGCGCGGGGCGGGCAGGGCAGGGATGGCGGTGGGGCAGTGGCATGGATCGCGCAGCGAGGGAGTGGATCAGGGCGGCAATGGTGGCAGGCGCGTGGCGGGCGGCCCATCCCATTTCCTGGCGATCCGTCGGGGTTTGCGGGCTGCTGCGAGCGGCGCGCGCAGCGGCGGCGTGGCGTGTCGGCCATGGCTGACAAGGGGTGCGCCTGACTGCCGATGCACCCGTGCCCGGTCCGTGTGCAGAATCGGGCGTCCCGTGGTGCGGGCACCGATCCCCGAGCCTGATCGGGTCCAGCCCTGCGCAGGGTGACACTCCCTCGAAAGCCTTCCCGACATGCCATCCAACGACCTGCCAGCGTCCATGCCAAGGGGCCGTGGCCCGATCCATCTGGTGGTGCCCCACCGGCCCGGCGCCGACCATGGCCAGCTGCGAGCCCGCCTCGAGGGACTGGCGCCCCTGCAAAGCAATGCCGTGCAGTGGCACGTGCCCGCGCAGCGCGCCGGCATCGTCCAGGCGGCCGAAGAGGCCGCGCTCGCCGCCCAGGCCGACGGCGGCCTGGTGGTGGCCGCGGGCGGGGACGGCACCATCAACGCGGTGGCCACCGCCGCCTGGAAGCACCAGGTGCGCATGGGTGTCATTCCGGTCGGCACCTTCAACTATTTCGCGCGAGAGCAGAGCCTGTCGCTCGACCCGGAGCAGGCGGCCAACGACATCCTGGCCGCCATGGACTCGGGCGATGCGCGGCCGGTGAGCGTGGGCTTCGTCAACGAACGCATGTTCCTCGTCAACGCCAGCGTGGGGCTGTACCCGCGCCTGCTGGAGCAGCGCGAGCTGGCCTCGCGCCGCTTCGGCCGCTCGCGCTGGGTGGCCATCGTGTCCGCCGTGTGGAGCTTCTTTCGGCCGGCCTCGGCGCGCCGCTGGCGCGTGGCGCTGCGCCAGCACCGGGTGGCCGATCCGACGCGCGAGGAGTTTTTCGCCTCCACGCTGTTCGTCGGCAACAACCCCCTGCAACTGGAGCGCCTGGGCATTCCGCAGGCGCAGGACGTGGCCGAAGGCGACCGCCTGGCGGTGCTGCTGCTCAAGCCCCAGGACCGCGCCGCCACGGCACGCACCGTATGGAATGCCGCCGTGGGCCAGCTGGCGCGCGATGAAGCCGTCATCAGCCTGGCCTGCGCCGAGATGGTGGTGGAGCCCACCTGGCGGCCGCACCGCGTGAAGGTGGCCTTCGACGGCGAGCGCGAATGGATGGCGCCGCCGCTGCGCTTTCGGGTGGAAGAGCGCCCGCTGTGGCTGGTGGCGCCCACCGCCACGGCACGCGACGACGATCCCGCCGCCGAGGGGCGCC
>NZ_BAAJYR010000622.1:0-1504 GCF_057546605.1 Acidovorax sp. KPB24-03
AGCCCTCAACGCGCAGCAGCTGCGGCTCAAGCACGCCCAGGTGCTGGCGCCGGACAGCGGCGTCATCTCCTCGCGCACGGCCACCGTGGGCGCGGTGCTGGGCGCGGGCACCGAACTCTTTCGCATGGTGCGCAAGGGCCGCCTGGAATGGCGCGCCGAGGTCACCTCCAACGACCTGCCGCGCATCCGCCCCGGCAGCCAGGTGATCGTGACGGCCGCCAGCGGCGCGCAGGTGCCGGGCACCGTGCGCATGATCGCCCCCACCGTCGATCCGCAGACGCGCAACGGCCTGGTCTATGTGGACCTGCCCATCCACCCCGATGTGCGCGCAGGCATGTTCGCGCGCGGCGATTTTCTGCTGGGGCAGCGCGATGCGCTCAGCGTGCCGCAGTCGTCGGTGGTGGTGCGCGACGGCTTCAGCAGCGTGTTCGAGATCGGCGAGGGCAGCCGCGTGGTGATGCGCCGCGTGCAGACCGGCCAGCGCACGGGCGACCGGGTGGAGATCGTCTCGGGCCTGCAGCCGGGCGTGACGGTGGTCGAGCGCGGCGGCGCGTTCCTGAACGACGGCGACCTGGTGCGCGTGCAGGCCGCAGCGCCCGCAGCAGCGGCGTCCGCGCCGGCGCCCCGGCCCGCGGCATCCACATCAAAAATGCCTGCAGCACAATAAGCACTAGGGCATCATGCTATTAAATAAGGAGCAAAACATGCTTTTGCCCGGTTGCCACCGCGGCCCCGCTGCCGCCCGCAAGGACCTGCCATGAACCTCTCCGCCTGGTCCATCCGAAACCCGATTCCGGCCGCGATGCTGTTCGTGCTGCTCTCCTTCGCGGGGATGCTGTCGTTCCACGCGATGAAGGTGCAGAACTTTCCCGACATGGACCTGCCCGTGGTCATGGTCACCGCGTCGCTGCCGGGCGCGGCGCCGGGGCAGCTGGAAACCGACGTGGCGCGCAAGATCGAGAACGCCATCGCCACCACCCAGGGCCTCAAGCACATCACCTCGACCCTGGTGGACGGCACGGCCACCATCGCGGCCGAGTTCCAGCTCGAAAAGCCGGTGCAGGAAGCGGTGGACGACGTGCGCTCGGCCGTGAGCCGCGTGCGCGCCGACCTGCCGGCCGATCTGCGCGACCCCATCGTCGCCAAGCTCGAACTGTCGTCCCAGCCCATCCTGGCGTTCGCCATCGCGTCCGACCGCCTGGACGACGAGGCGCTGTCGTGGTTCGTGGACGACACCCTCACCCGCCGCCTGCTGGCCGTGCCGGGCGTGGGCGCGGTGAACCGGGTGGGCGGCGTGTCGCGCGAGGTGCGCGTGTCGCTCGACCCGCTGCGCCTGCAGGCCCTGCGGGCCACGGCGGCCGACGTGTCGCGCCAGCTGCGCCAGGTGCAGATCGAGAGCGCGGGCGGCCGCGCTGACCTCGGCGGCGCGGAGCAGCCCGTGCGCACCATCGCCACCGTGCAGACGGCGCAGGAGATCGGCGCCATGGACATCCCGCTCACCGAC
>NZ_BAAJYR010000623.1:0-1502 GCF_057546605.1 Acidovorax sp. KPB24-03
AGCGCCGGCGCGCGCACAGGGCACGGCGCTGCGCATCGCGCAATCCACCGCGCTCACCGGGCCGCTGGGCGACCTGGGCTCGGCCATGCACCAGGGCGCCAAGGCCGCCTTCGCCGCCATCAACGCCCAGGGCGGCGTGCAGGGCCAGGCGATCGAACTCACCACGCTGGACGACGGCTACGACATCCCCCGCGCGCTGGCCAACGTGGACAAATTCCTCGCCGACCGCGAGCAGTTCGCGCTCTTCAACTGCATGGGCACGCCCATGGTCGAGGCCATGCTGCCCAAGGTGCTGCCCTCGGGCATGCCGTTCTTCGCCCCGTTCACCGGCGCCATGCTCAGCCGCGTGAAGGGCGCGCGCAGCGTGTTCAACGTGCGCGCCACCTACGCCGAAGAGGCCGACAAGCTGGTCCAGCACTTCTCCACGCTGGGCATCCGGCGCATCGCCGTGGCCTACCAGAACAACGCCTTCGGCAAGGAGGTGTTCAACGCCGCCCGCGACGCCATGGCCCGGCTGAAGCTGGGCGAACCGCTGTCCGGCACCGTCGAAAGCGATGCGTCGAACGCCGGCACCACGGCGCGCCAGGTGGCCGACGGCAACCCCGAGGCGGTGCTGATCGGCCTGGCCGGCAAGCCGGCGCTGGAGTTCGTGAAAGCCTTCCGGAGCCTTCGGCGCGGCACCGCGCTGTATGCCACGTCCGTGATGGGCACCTCGGCCGCCGTCAAGGCCCTGGGACCGGATGCCGTCGGGCTCACCATCTCGCAGGTCGTGCCGCTGCCCACCAATGTGGTGGTGCCGGTGGTGCGCGAATTCCAGGCCGCCTGGAAAGCCGTGGGCGCCACGGCCGAGCCCTCGCACCTGGCGCTGGAGGGCTACATCAACGCCCGCGTGTTCGCCCAGGCCCTGCAGCGCGCGGGCCGCAACCCGTCGCGCGCCGCCTTCGTGGACGCCACCTGGAGCCTCAAGAACTGGGACCTGGGCGGCTTCGAAGTGAACGCCACCGGCCCGGAACGCAGCGCCTCGCGCTTCGTCGAGCTGACCCTCGTGGGGCGGGACGGGCGGTTCATCCGCTGAGCCGCACAGCGGTCGCCGGCCCGCGATCATCGGAGCGCGGTGGACGAATCATTTGCTATTAAATATATAGCAATACAGGCATGCAATCCGCCGGCATGGGCCTGTTTTGGCCTGTACCAGCGCACCCGCTGCGCCCTCGACTTCGCCCTTGGCTTCGCCTTCACTGCGACGGCACGGCGTAGCGGTAGCCCCGGAATGCCCACACCGTGCGGGACGGCTCGATCTTCTCCAGCACCACGCCCGGTGCGGCCTGGTCGCCCTCGTGCAGCACCTGCCCATTGACGATGGCCATGCGGTAGGCCGGGTTGGCCGAATAGGTGGCGCCGCTGAACTGCATGGCCGGCAATTGCTCGCGCACGGACGGCGGCAGATCGCGCTGCGCCACGACGGGGCTGGGGCCGGGGCCTGGGCGGGCGGCGCCACGGCG
>NZ_BAAJYR010000624.1:0-1497 GCF_057546605.1 Acidovorax sp. KPB24-03
GATCCACCCCAGCCGGCGCCGGGTCGCCGCGCGGCGGGCGAGCCATTCGCCCGCCTGGGGCAAGGTGGCCGAGGCCGAGAGCGCCTTGGTGATGCGCTTGCGCACCTCGGCATGAAAGATGGCGTCGCCGTACAGCCCCGGCACCACGGTGGCGGCCAGCAAAAGCGCGAGCAGCACGCCCGACAGCACCGGCAGCGGCCACTGCGCCAAGTACTGGCCCAGCGCGAACACCAGCAATGCCACGCCTTCGAGGGCGGCCACGTAGACGAGGGCGGCCCCCCAGAGCTGGCGGAACACCAGCCAGTTCAGCGTGCACAGGGCCGCGGCCCAGTTCCAGCGCGGCAGCGGGCGGCCCGCGGTGTCCAGCCGCTCGAAGGCGGGCAGGTAGTAGTCGGCATTGACCGGGCCGATCGCGGCGCGGTAGAGCGTTCCCATTGTGGTGTCGTCGGAGCGGCGCGGAACGAGGGCGGCATGGGCCGAATAAGCCGTGTGGGCAAGCATGGCGAGATTCTGGCACGCACCCCGCCGTGTGGGGCGCTGGGCGCGTGCGGTTTACCCGGGACGGTGCGATGCGCCAGGCGTGTCCGGGGCGCCCGGCGGCGCATGGACGATGGTGTACAGGCCCACGTCCACCCGGCCGGTGCTGAAGCCGGCTTCGCAATAGCACAGGTAGTACTCCCACAGCCGTCGGAACGGCGCATCGAAGCCCAGCGGCTCGATCGTGGGCCAGGCGCTCAGGAAGCGGTGGCGCCATTCGGCCAGGGTGGTCGCATAGCTGGGGCCGAAGGTTTCCGCGGCCTGCAGTGCCAGGCCCGCTTTCGCCAGCGCTTGCCGCAGCCGGGAGGGCGAGGGCAGCATGCCGCCCGGAAAGATGTAGCGCTGGATGAAGTCGGTGGTGCTGCGGTACTGTTCGAACTGCGCGTCCGCGATGGTGATGACCTGCACCACGGCCCGGCCGCCGGGGCGCAGCCGCTCTTTGAGCGTTTCGAAATAGGCCGGCCAGTAGCGCTCGCCCACGGCCTCCAGCATTTCGATGGAGACGATGTGGTCGAACTGGCCTTCGACGTCGCGGTAGTCCTGCAGCCGCAGATCGATGTGCTCGGTGAGCGCCTCGTCATGCACGCGCTGGCGGGCGTGGCGCAACTGCTCGGACGACAGGGTGAGGCCGGTCACCGATGCGCCGGTGTCGCGGGCCAGGGCAATGGCCAGGGCGCCCCAGCCGCAGCCGATCTCCAGCACGCGTTCGCCGGCCCGGGGCGCCAGCAGGGTGGCGATGCGGGCCAGCTTGGCCTGCTGCGCTTGCTCCAGCGATTCCTGGCCCGTGGCGTAGATGGCGCTGGAATAGAGCATGTCCGGGTCCAGCCACTGGGCATAGAAATCGTTGCCCATGTCGTAATGGAACGAGATGTTCTGGCGGCTGCCCCGGCGGGTGTTGGCGCGGCGCAGGTGGAACAGCCGCGCCAGCAGCCGCGCTGGCAGGCTGGCCTGCAGCGCGCG
>NZ_BAAJYR010000625.1:0-1495 GCF_057546605.1 Acidovorax sp. KPB24-03
CGCCATGGGAGGGTTTACACCCATCCCTCTGGCCCGGCCTTGCCACGCGGGCCCTGCCCTGTCGCTGTCAGGGGACGGCCGCGAGCCGTTTCTTCATCGACGGTGCGGGGTGCAGCGCATAGCCCCCGCGCTCGTAGAACGCGATGGCCTCGGGCCGTGCGTCCAGGAACACCAGGGCCATGGCGCGTGCCTGCGCATCGGCTTCGGCGTAGGCCATCAGCGCCCGGCCGGCGCCGCTGCCCCGCACGGTGGCATCCACCACGAGGTCATCGACATGCAGGTAGGCCCCGCGCGCCAGGGTCTGCACGGGCCGCATTCCCATGACCCCGACCAAGGCGCCGCCCTGGTAGGCGCCCACGAGTTCATAGCCGGCGCACGACTGCTGGCGCACGCGCCGCAGGAACTCGGCCTCGTCCAGCGCGCGCAGCTGCGCCATCACCGGATAGGCGTCCTTCCACTGCGCAGGCAGAAGCCTTTGGATTTGCAGGGCAGCGTGGGGGTCTTGGGTCATGGCAATGGCATCTTTCATGCGGGCACCGGCTCCAGCACCGGCACGCCGCGCCGCTTGGCCACGGCGATGGGTGGGGCCCAGCGCGAGCCCTGGGGTTTCTTGCTGGTCACCAGGGTGATCTCGGCGGGCTCGAAGACTTCCAGATTGTGGGTGATGGGCGTGGTCAGCACGTATTGCGCCTGGGTGGAGCGCAGGAAGTGGCCGACCAGCTGGATGTTGCGCACGTCCAGGTGGGCGAAGGGCTCGTCGATGAACACGAAGCCGCCCGAGCCGCTTTCCTCGTCCTTGAGCAGGCCCACGAGCAGGATGAGCGACTTGATGACCTGCTGGCCGCCCGAGGCCTCGCCGTCGTTCATGCCGATGCTGCCCTTGCCGTCGAACGCGAAGTGCACCTTCAGGCCCGCCTGCGCGAGCACGGTGTCGTCGTTCTCCAGCAGCGGCAGGTCGGCCGCCACCTCCACGCCGGCGAGGGCGCCCAGCTCCTGGATGTTCTTGCGGTAGCGCCGCACGGTGCTGCGCAGCACCTCGATGTAGCTCTCGCGCGCGTTGTGCACGGCGGTGCCGGCCTGGGCATTCTTGGCCTGGTGGTCCGACAGGCTCAGGGTCTGCTCGCGCACGGTGGTCTCCATGCGGCGGTGGCGCTCCTCCACCGTGGCGTCCTGCTCCCAGGTGTTGTGCTCCAGCTCCTGCTCCACGGACTGCAGCCGCAGGCGGGCCTGGGTGTCGTTGACGTATTCGTCCACCAGGGCCTCGCGCGTGGCCGGGGCGATCCAGCGCGGCGGAAAGCCGTGGCGCTGGCGCTGGCTGTGCCCGGCCGCGGCCACGTGATTGCGCCGGCGGGCGGTCCATTCGTGTGCGGCGCGGTCGCTGTCGCTGCGGGCGCGCTGCAGCTGCTGCTCCAGCCGCTGGTGCTCGTCGGCGAAGGCACGGTGGCGGTCGTGGGCGCGGGTGGCCTCGGTGTCCAGGCGCTGCCAGCGCTGGGCG
>NZ_BAAJYR010000626.1:0-1483 GCF_057546605.1 Acidovorax sp. KPB24-03
GTCGAACGCGATGTGGTGCACGGCGATCAGCCCCGCCGCGAAGAGGATGGGCCGCCAGTCGCGGTAGGCCAGCAGGAAGGCCAGGAACACGAACACGCCGAAGTGCATTTCGGTGGCGCCCAGGCTGAGCTGGATGTGCAGCGCCACCATGCCCATGCCGGCCACCACCATGGCCAGCCGGCTGAGCAGCGTGCCGCGTGCCAGCAGGTAGGCCAGGGCGGCCAGGCCCGTCAGCCCCAGGCCCCACAGCGCGGCGGTGCCGGGCCGGCCGTGCACCACGCCGATCCAGAGGGCGACGGCCCCGCCCAGGGCGACGATGCCCAGCAACAGGGCGTCAGCCCGGCGGCCGATCGCATGCAGGGCGTCGTGCGCGCCCATGGAGATGTCGTGGATGCCGTCGCGTCGTGCCATGCGGAGTGCTCCCTGCAGTTTCGGTTGGGACAGGCCGCGGGGGCAGGCAACGCAGGGGTTGCACCGGAGAATCGGTATCAGCCATCGGGACGCGGCAGGAAACATGTTGTAACGCAGCAGGCCCGCAGGCGTCAATCGGAACGGCGTGGGAGGGGCCTTCCCGCTCAGGCCGGCAAGGGCGGCGGCGGTGCGGTTGCCGCGCCGCGGCGGCCCGCAGTCCGCTGTGCCAGCCAGAAGACCGGCAGGGCCAGCACCGCGCAGCCCGCCAGCACGGCGAACGCGAGGCCGAAATGCCCCTGCGCCCCGACCACGCTGTTGGCAACAGCGGGGCTCAGCGCGGCGCCCACGCCTTGCAGCGTCATCACCAGCCCCAGCGCGGTGTTGTAGCGGCCGCTGCCGCGCACGTACCGTTCCACCATCAGTGGCGTGGCCACGCCCAGCGCGCCGGCCGCCAGGCCGTCGAGCACCTGCACCGGGATGTTGGCCCAGGCATCGGGGATGGCCCAGGCGATGACGCCCCGCACCGGGAGCGCCAGGATGGCGATGTAGACGAACACCTGCAGGTCCCACCGCCGGCTGCGCGACACCCACAGGGCCACCGGCACCATGGTGAGTTGGGCGACCACGATGGCGACGCCCGTCCACAGCAGCGGGGACGAGTCGGGCACCGTGGCGGCGAGCCGCTGGTTCAGCAGCGGCAGCATGGACGCATTGCCCAGATGAAAGAGCGCGCAGGCCAGCCCGAAGCACCACAGCGCGCGGTGGCCCAGAAACGCGCGAAAACCTTCGGGTGCCACGGCTTCGGGATGGGAGGAGGGGGCAGGCTTGGCACTGTCGGCTTCGGCGCCGCGCGCGGCCACATGGTCGATGTCGCCGGGCCGGATCGCCCGCAGGCAGGCCAGCGCACCCACGGCCATGGCGGTCATGACGACGAGCATCCAGGGCGCGCCCATCCAGTGTGCGAAGGCCGCGGCCCCCAGCGCGGACACGATGTTGCCGGCGTGGCTGTAGGCCTCGTTGCGGCCGGTCTGGTGGCGCAGGCCGGCGCTGCGCGCCAGCCCGAGCGTGAGCG
>NZ_BAAJYR010000627.1:0-1483 GCF_057546605.1 Acidovorax sp. KPB24-03
GCGGCCGCACGGGCCTCGTGGCCAGCGGCCACCCGGACCCGCTGGGCGAGAAGCCCGGCGGCGACACCACCGTGTTCGCCACCGGGCGCAACGCCTTCTCGTTCCCCGCGGCCAACCTGCCGGACGACGAGCGCACGCGCTTTGTCATCGGCAACTCGTTCTTTCGCCGCAACTGGGTGGAGGCACCCGCCTCGACCAAGGCGCGCGACGGCCTGGGGCCGCACTTCATCGCGCGCTCGTGCGGCGGCTGCCACGTGCAGGACGGCCGGGGGGCGCCGCCCGAGATCTTCAACCGCCTGGGCGAGACCAAGGACCCCACGGTGGCGCTGCTGATCCGCCTGTCCATCCCCGGTGCCGACGGCCACGGCGGACCGCTGCACGAGCCTGTGTACGGCGACCAGTTCAACAACGCGGGCATCACCGGCGTGAAGCCCGAGGGCCGCGTCACCCTGCGCTACCAGACCATCCAGGGCCAGTTCGCCGACGGCACGCCCTACACCCTGCTCGACCCGAAATACGGCTTTGCCGACCTAGGGTACGGGCCGATGCACCCGGACGTGATGGTCAGCCCGCGCATCGCGCCACAGATCATCGGCGTGGGCCTGCTGGAGGCCATCGACGAGGCCGACATCCTGGCCAATGCCGCCGACCAGGCCAAGGCGCCCGGCCCCATCAAGGGCGTGCCCAACCGCGTGTGGGATGCGCCATCGGCCCGGATGATGATCGGCCGCTTCGGCTGGAAGGGCAACGTGGCCACCATCGCGCACCAGACCGGCGGCGCCTTCGTGGGCGACATGGGCATCACCTCGCGCCACTTCCCGCACGAGGCCTGCACGCCCGCGCAAAAGGACTGCCTGGCCGCACCCAGCGGCAAGAGCGCGGGCCGCCAGGGCCAGCCGGGCGTGGAGATCGACGACAAGACCTTCGACGACGTGGTGTTCTACCAGGCCACGCTCGCCCCGCCCGCCCGCCGCAAGGTGAACGACGTGCAGGTGCAGCGCGGCCAGGCGCTCTTCGCGCAGGCCCAGTGCGCCGCCTGCCACCGCCCCAGCTACGTCACCAAGGAAGGGCCGTTCCCGCGCCTGACCAGCAAGGCCGTCTCGGGCCAGCGCATCTGGCCCTACACCGACATGCTGCTGCACGACATGGGCGAAGCCCTGGCAGACCACCGGCCCGACTTCGCGGCCAACGGCCGGCAGTGGAAGACGCCCCCGCTGTGGGGCACGGGCCTGATCCAGGACGTGAACGGCCACACCCGCCTGCTGCACGACGGCCGCGCGCGCGGCGTGCTCGAAGCCATCCTGTGGCACGGCGGCGAGGCCGAGGAAGCCAAGCAGAACGTGCTCAAGATGAACAAGGCCGAGCGCGATGCGCTCGTGCAATTCGTGGAGTCGCTATGACGAAATTCCCTGCCCAGCGCCCCCTGCCCCGCCTGGCCGCGTTGGCGCTGTGCGCCCTGGCCGGCGCCGCGGCCACCGCCACC
>NZ_BAAJYR010000628.1:0-1479 GCF_057546605.1 Acidovorax sp. KPB24-03
TAGGGCATATTGCTATTAAAAGTGTAGCAATGTGCTTTGGGGCTCAGAACGCTTCGGTATCCACCTCGGCCTGTGCCTGGGGCGGGTAGCGGTCGCCCGCCATGGCGCGGTCATGCACGAGCGCATCGAGCCGCGCCAGCAGCTCGGGCGGCAGTCGCACCTCCGCCGCGCCCAGGTCGTCGCGCAGGTGCGCCACGCTCGTGGTGCCCGGAATCGGGATGATCTCCGGCCCCTGCGCCAGCAGCCAGGCCAGGGCCAGCTGCGCGGGCGTGCAGCCGGCCTCGCGGGCGAGGGCCTCGTAGGCGCCCAGCAGCCGCAGGTTGGCCGCGTAGGCCTCGGGCGCGAAGCGGGGCATCGTGCGGCGGATGTCGCCCGGCGCCAGCGTGGACACATCGCGCAGCGCGCCGCCCAGAAAGCCCCGCGCCAGCGGGCTGAACGCCACGAACGCCGTGCCCAGCTCGCGGCAGGCCTGCAGCACGGCGATCTCGGGGTTGCGCGTGCACAGCGAATATTCGGTCTGCAGCGCGGTGATGGGGTATTCGGCATGCGCGCGGCGCAGCGTGGCGGCCGACACCTCCGACAGGCCCACGCCGCGGATCTTGCCCTCGCGCACCAGATCGCCCAGCGTGCCCACGCTGTCTTCGATGGGCACGCGCCGGTCCCAGCGGTGCAGGTAGTACAGGTCGATCACGTCCGTGCGCAGCCGGCGCAGGCTGGCCTCGCAGGTCGCGCGCAAGGTGGCGGGGCGGCCATCGATCACGCGCACCAGCTTACCGTCGCCGTTGGCGTCCACGCCCTGCATGCCGCACTTGCTCGCCAGCGTGATGCGCTGGCGGTGCGGCGCGAGGATCTCGCCCACCAGCGTCTCGTTGGCCCCGAAGCCATAGAGCGCCGCGGTGTCGAACAGCGTCACGCCCTCGTCGAGCGCGGTGAGCAGCACCCGCTCGGCCTGCTCGCGCGAGGCCGGTACGCCGTAGGCATGGCTGAGGTTCATGCAGCCCAGGCCGATGGGGTGGACCTGGAAGGGGCCGAGGGAGCGGGGGGTGGTGGGCATCGAATGGCGCTGGTGTGCGAAGCGGAAGGTGGCGTGACGGTAGCGGCCGGGCAGGCACCAGTCAATACACGATGCGCGCCACCGCACGCAGCGCCTCGGGCGTGGCGCCGCCCCAGCCGAAGAACTCCAGGTACGCGGGAATCATCTCGAACAGCATGTCGGTGCCCTGCTGCACCGGGCAGCCCCGGGCCATCGCGGCCTGCAACAGCGGGGTGTGGGCCTGCGCCATCACCACCTCGCCCACGAAGGTGCCGGGGGCGATGCGGTCCACGTCGAAGGGCAGGGGGTCGTCCTCGCGCATGCCCAGGGGCGTGGCGTTCACGACCAGGTCGAAGCCGGCGGGGTCGTTGCGGCCCACCGCCGTGCGCAGGGCGGGGTAGTGCTGCCGCAGCCGGTCGGCCAGCGCCTGCGCGCGGGTGGCCGTC
>NZ_BAAJYR010000629.1:0-1471 GCF_057546605.1 Acidovorax sp. KPB24-03
GCCGATGCGGTCCGACAGCGCCCCGAACAGCGGCTGCATGCACATGTACACGAACAGCGCGCACGTCATCACGTAGCTGGTGGTCTTGATGGGCAGGCCCACCGTGTTCACCAGGTATTTCTGCATGTAGGTGGTGAACGTGTAGAAGATCAGCGAGCCGCCGGCCGTGTAGCCCAGCACGGTGAAGAAGGCCGCCTTGTGGTGGCGGAACAGCCCGCCCATGGTGCCGGCCTCCTTGTTCTGCTTGGCGGCGTCGGTCTGCGTCTCGTGCAGGGTGCGGCGCAGCAGCAGCGCGACCACGGCCGAGATGGCGCCGATCACGAACGGAATGCGCCAGCCCCAGGCCTTCAGCTCGGCCTCGCTCAGCAGCGTCTCCAGGATCACGATGACCAGCACCGCCAGCAGCTGCCCGCCGATCAGCGTCACGTACTGGAACGAGGAGAAGAAGCCGCGCTGGCCGCGCAGCGCCACCTCGCTCATGTAGGTGGCGGTGGTGCCATATTCGCCGCCCACCGACAGCCCCTGGAACAGGCGGCACATCAGCAGCAGGAAGGGCGCCCAGGCGCCGATGGCGGCATAGGTGGGCAGGCCGGCGATGACGAGGGAGCCCGCGCACATCATGGTGACCGAGATCAGCATCGAGGTCTTGCGCCCGTACTTGTCCGCGATGCGCCCGAACAGCCACCCGCCGATGGGCCGCATGAGAAAGCCAGCGGCGAACACGCCGGCGGTGTTCAGCAACTGGGCGGTGGGGTCCGATTTGGGGAAGAAGGCCGGCGCGAAGTACAGCGCCGAGAAGGCATACACGTAGAAGTCGAACCACTCGACGAGGTTGCCCGACGAGGCCGCCATGATGGAGAAGACGCGGTGGCGCTTCTCCTCGGCGGTGTAGGCGCGGGGCGCGGGTGCGTCGGCGTCGGCCGCGGTAGGGACGGGTGCAGTCATGGAAGACGGGCCTTTCTGGTCCGCATGCGCGGCATGCAGGTGTGTTGTTGTGGCAGGCCGCATTGTCGTCGGGACGACGAAGTCCTGGCTGTCAGCCAAATCCGGCATCGCGCGCCACCGGCCTATTGAAAACCGCGCTTTCGCTCCTAGATGCAGCCCGGGGATCGCTCCGCCATTGCGGCGGCTGCGCTTTCCTTCCTCTGCAAAACCAACGCATACAGCGCAGCGGGAACCCGGATCGGCACCGCGCCGGCCCGCCAGCCTGTTGGAGGCCGGCGGCCCGTGCACGCGGCGCCGGCCGACCGACCATCTCCCCCTTTTTCGATTGCCATTTTTCGTTTTTTGCCACCCGAGGAAATACCGATCCAATGCAACCCGAACACACCCGCGCCGTGATGGCCATTCAGCCTGATGGCGGCCTTTGCCGACGAACACAAGGACGAAGCGCGAGCGACGAACACCTGCGCCAGCTGGCCGAGTCGTCAAGCGCCTGGCACCGGCTGACCTGATGAAGCTCTACCAGACG
>NZ_BAAJYR010000630.1:0-1469 GCF_057546605.1 Acidovorax sp. KPB24-03
CCCAGCTCCAGCGTGACGGGCTTGGGGCCCTGCAGCGCACAGGTGGCCATGATGGCGGCGCCCGTGCGCGTCGATCCGGTGAAAGTCATCTTGGCGATCCGGGGGTGCCGCGTGAGCGCATCGCCGGTGGTGCGGCCATCGCCCTGCACCACGTTGAAGAGCCCGGGCGGCACGCCCGCCTCCACCGCCAGCTGGGCCAGCCGCACGGCGGAAAACGGCGTCATCTCGGACGGCTTGAGCACCACCGCATTGCCCGCGGCCAGCGCGGCGCCCACCTTCCACGACATCATCACCAGCGGGAAATTCCACGGCGTGATGGCGCCCACCACGCCATAGGGCTCGGCCACCACCATGCCCAGGTGGTCGTGCCGCGTGGCGGCCACCTCGCCCCCCAGCTTGTCGGCGTACTCGGCGAAAAAGCGCAGCCCTTCGGCCGTGAAGGGCACGTCCCACGCAGCGGCATCGCGCACCGGGCGGGTGGAGCAAACGGCCTCCAGCGGCGCCAGCTGCGGGCCGTCGGCCTCGATCATGTCGGCCCAGCGGCGCAGCACGCGGGCGCGTTCCCGAGGGGCGCGCCGCGCCCAGTCGGTGGTGCACCAGGCCTGCCACGCATCCTGCACCGCTGCGTCCACGGTGGCGGCATCGGCCAGCGGCAGGTCGGCATGCCATTGGCCATCGGAGGGGCGCAGCACGGCGATGCGGCCGGCGTCGGGCACGAGGCGCCCGCCGATGAAGTGGCCGGCGGGAACGGCGATGGACCGGGGATCGAAAAGCAGCATGGAACAGGGGCGCGCAAGGGGCTGCGCGCAGTTGGAAAAAGGTGCTTCGATGCTAGGCAGGAAGGTCCAGCATTTGTGCCCGTAACGCCCCGTGGCACCGCAGCGAATTGCAAAACGCACGCGCCCGGCAGACGAAGCTTGCAAGTTGCGGGCAAACCCGAATTCGGGGTGGTGCGGCCTGCCGATGTCGTCCAAGATAGATGCCCAATCCCTTCGCAACGAGGACGCCGCCCATGCTCTCCACCGCCCTGCCCGCCACCCCTGCCACCGCCGAGGACGGCGTGCTGCTGCGCCCCATGACGCCCGACGACCTGCCTCAGGCGCAGGCACTGTCGGCCGAACTGCGCTGGCCGCACCGGCTGGCCGACTGGGAGCAGGTGTTCGCGCATTCCGAGGGCCTCGTGGCCGAGCGCGACGGGCAGACCATCGCCACCGCCCAGCGCTGGAAGTGGGGCGACCGGCACGCCACCATCGGGCTGGTGCTCGTCACCCCGGCCTGCCAGGGCCGCCGCATCGGCCACCGCCTGATGACCACGCTGCTCGACGGCCTGGACGGCCACACGGTGCTGCTGCACGCCACCGCCGAGGGGCGCGGCCTGTACGAGCGCCTGGGCTTCGTGCGCACTGGCGAGGTGCGCCAGCACCAGGGCGTGGCCCGGCCGACGCCGCTGATCGCCCTGCCCCCCGGCT
>NZ_BAAJYR010000631.1:0-1466 GCF_057546605.1 Acidovorax sp. KPB24-03
TTGATAGCAATATGCCCTAGATTTCATTGTGCTGGCGGCCTTTTTGCCGAATATTCGAGCCGCTGGCGCTTCGGGCCGGGCAGGCGCAGCACAATCGCTCCCCCAAAAGGAATGGAACCGTGAACCCCGCTGATCTTTCGCTCGAACCCGTGGAGACGCCCGAGGCGCCCGCGCCGCTGCCGTGCGCGTGTGCCCGCGCTGCAGCCACACCCGCCAGGCCACCGATACCGCACCGGCCTGGCAATGCCCCCGGTGCGAGGTGGCCTACGACAAGGTGCTTCCCACCAGCGTGGCGGCGCGGCAAAAGCCCGAGGGCGCCCGCGCCCAGCCGGCCGCCGCCCCCGGCGACAAGCCCTGGACCCTGATCGTCCTGGCCGGCGGCGTGGTGGTGCTGATGGCGCTGATGGGCTGGAAGTGGAACCACAACAAGGCCCAGGCCGCCGAACGCATCGCCCGCGCCGAAAGCGATGCGCGCGCCCTGCAGATCGCGGCGCAGCGGGAAGGCATGGAACAACTGGCCCGGCTCGGTGCGGCCGAGACCCAATGGCGCCGCGGCCAGGGCCTGGACGTTCTGCCCACCGTGCGGGCCATGGCCCAGCAAGGGCACCTGCGGGCCATGGTGCTGCTGTCGGCCATGCTGGACGAGGGCAACGGCATCCCCAGGGACCATGCCGAGTCCATGCAGTGGCTGACCCGGGCCGCCCACCAGGGCTCCAGCCTGGCGGCGGTGCGGCTGGGCGCCATCTACCAGGAGGGCCGCGGCGGAGAACCCCGCCAGATGTCGCTGACCGAGAACTGGTACCTGCGCGCGGCGCGCCAGGGCGATGCGGCCGGGCTGTACCGGCTGGGCGATCTCTATGCCAACGGCGCGGCCACCGTGGCCCAGCGGCCCGTTGCCGCCTACATGTTGCTGGAACTGGCCGACCGCCTGGGCCGCGGCAACCCGGAAGACCCGCTCACCCTGCCCCGCTACGGGGCTGTGCACCTTCAGCTGCTGGCCCGCAGGATGGGCCCGGTCGATATCGCCGAAGCGCGGCGGCGCGCCGATGCGTGGAAGCCCGGGCAGCCGCTGGACCTGTGACTGGACGCGCGCGGGCCCCAAGGCCCGGCGCCGCTGCCCCACCGTCGCTGTCCCACCGCCCGCTCAACGGCGGCGCCACCACAGCATCAGGCCCAGAAACACGGCCCCGGTGAAAAGGGGCATCCACGGCATGAGCCGTTCCACCGGGTTGGACGAGCGCATGCCCGACCACACCTCCAGCCGCACCCGGTCCATGCGCAGGTTGCTCACCCCTGCGAACTCCAGCACCGGCGGGACCGTGCGGTCTTCCTTGAAGCTCAAGGGCGCCGCGGCGCCGGCCATCTCCACGACCTGGCCGGCGCGCACGCCCCGCGCGGCGACCTGGGGCACGGCACCCACGCGCGATGCGCCATGGATGGACCAGCCCGCCATCCAGTGCGCGCTG
>NZ_BAAJYR010000632.1:0-1461 GCF_057546605.1 Acidovorax sp. KPB24-03
TAGAACCCGTTCTGACCGCCTTCTTCTTTTCATTCGGACCAACGCAGGGAATTTTACAACATGGCCAAAATCGTCGTCGTGACTCCGGCAAGGGTGGCGTGGGCAAGACCACCACCAGTGCCAGCTTCGCATCCGGCCTCGCACTGCGCGGCCACAAGACCGCGGTGATCGACTTCGACGTCGGCCTGCGCAACCTGGACCTCATCATGGGCTGCGAGCGCCGCGTGGTGTATGACCTCATCAACGTGATCCAGGGCGAGGCCAACCTGAACCAGGCCCTCATCAAGGACAAGCAGTGCGACAACCTGTTCGTGCTGGCCGCCAGCCAGACGCGCGACAAGGATGCGCTCACGCAGGACGGCGTGGAGAAGATCCTGAACGACCTGTCCGGCATGGGCTTCGAGTACATCGTCTGCGACTCGCCCGCCGGCATCGAGAGCGGCGCGCTCATGGCCATGCACTTCGCCGACGAGGCGCTGCTGGTGACCAACCCCGAGGTGTCCTCGGTGCGCGACTCCGACCGCATCCTGGGCATGCTGGGCAGCAAGACCAAGCGCGCCATCGCCGGCGGCGAGCCCGTGAAGGAGCACCTGCTCATCACGCGCTACAACCCCAACCGCGTGGAAGACGGGCAGATGCTGTCGCTGGAGGACATCCAGGACATCCTGCGCATCGAGCTGATCGGCGTGGTGCCCGAATCCGAGAACGTGCTGCAGGCCTCCAACCAGGGCACGCCGGCCATCCACATGCAGGGCACCGACGTGTCCGAGGCCTACAAGGACGTGGTGGCCCGCTTCCTCGGCGAGGACAAGCCCCTGCGGTTCATCGACGCGCACAAGCCCGGCTTCTTCAAACGCATCTTCGGCGGGAGGTAACGCATGTCTCTGTTGTCTTTCCTGCTGGGCGAGAAAAAGAAGACCGCCTCGGTCGCCAAGGAGCGCCTGCAGATCATCCTCGCGCACGAACGCAACGGCCGCAACGCCTCCACGCCCGACTACCTGCCCGCGCTGCAGCGCGAACTGGTGGCGGTGATCTCCAAGTACGTGTCGATCCACGCCGACGACATCAAGGTGCACCTGGAGCGCCAGGACAACCTGGAAGTGCTGGAGGTCAAGATCGAGCTGCCCGACGGCGTGAAATAGCCGCCGCCCTGGCCGTTCGCTCCCCGCCGCGCCGCGGTGCCCCCTCGAGAGGGGCCCGCGGCGCCGTCATTTGCGGATCTCGGCCTGCAGCGCGGGCGCGGCGCCCAGCGGGTGCTCGGTGTAGAACGTGCCGCCGTGGTAGAGCAGCGGCGAGGCGCCCGTGCGGTGGCTGCAGCGCTCCACCTCGCCCACGAAGATCGTGTGGTCGCCCTCCACGTACTGGCTGCGGTTGAAGCACTCGAACACCGCCGCGGCGCCGTCCAGCACCGGGGCGCCGGCGATGCCCGGCTGGTGGGCCACGCCGGCCCAGCGGTCCACG
>NZ_BAAJYR010000633.1:0-1457 GCF_057546605.1 Acidovorax sp. KPB24-03
CCAGCAGCGCGCCGCCGAGCAGCAGCTGGTCCAGCAACTGGCAGTCGGCGCCATGGTGGCCGGCGAACAACGCGTGGAGTGCGTCGCCGCCCTGCCCTGGCCGCGCATCGGGCGCCGTCGCCTTGGCATGGTGCGCCACGCCCGCCGGCCAGGAGACGGAGGCCGAGGCGAGGCCCGGCGCCCCGCCGTGCACGACCTGGTGCATGCGGCCGAGCAACGGCGCCAGCAGCAGCGCGAACGCGATCCACCAGACGGCGATGCGTCGGCGGTGCGGCAGTGTCTGCGGGCGCGCGGGTGTCATGGGGAATGTGGGGGCGGCGGGTCGGGGCGCTGTGTCAGCGAAGCGCTCGCATCACGGGACGGGCCTGGCGTCGACCATGCGGTAGAACAGGCCGTACTCGTCGTTGCGCAGCGTCTCGAAGCGGCCCTCGACCACCACGGGTTCGAGCGAATACGTGACGGGGGACGAGGCCTTCACCTCGACCATGCTCTCCGGCCCGCCGGGAATGCAGAAGGCGCAGGTGAGCGGCACCGAAGTGAGCAAAAAGTGCCGCTGCTGCGGCTTGGCCGTCATGGGCACCATGAAGCCCTGCACGCGCTGCACGGTTTGGTTCAGCGCCTTCTGCTCGGGGTTGAAAACCGGCTCGATGCGGGTCTTGAGGGTTTTCTTTTGCAGGTTGGTCAGCGTGGACCAGGGGACCACGTCGCTGCGCGTGGGCAGCGGCTTGATCGGGCTTTGCGGGCTGTGGTAGCCCGCGCCGTTGCCCGGGGGCAGCCCACCGCCGCCCAGCGGGGACGACAGCGCCGCGCCGGCACCGTCCGGCGCCTGCGCGCCGGCCACGCCGCAGGCCAGCAGGCAGACGAATGCGAGGGGGATGGCTTTCATGCGGGGATCCTCAAAAAGGCGGCGAACGGCGGCCAGGCGCCCTGCCCGGCCGGTGCGATTGTCGCAGCGCCCCGCCGGGCAGGGGCGCATGCGACGGATCGAATCGCGATCAATGCTGGTGCTTCATGCCGCAGAACTTGCCGATGGCCAGGCCCTTGCACGCCGCCTGCAGTTCCTTCTCGCAGGTGTCGTGGCCCTTGCCGGATTCCAGGCACTTGGCGGCGGCCTCGTGCGCGGCGGCCATGGCGCGGTGGCGCTGGATGTCGGCCCGGGTATCGGCGTCGGAATGCTGCTGCGCCTGGGCGGCAACGGCGGCCAGCAGCAAGAGCGGTGCGAGCGCCAGGGCGCGGAGTCGGGAGGTGGCGGTCATGGAAAAAGTCCTTTCATTCAGGAGGTGGGTGACAAAAACAGGGGAAAGGGTTCGGGGGACGTCCAGGCATCGAGGCATCCAGGCATTCCAGGTCAGGGCCGCGCCAGCAGGTCGGCCACGTCCACCCGGTACGCCTGCACGGCCGGCAGCAGCGCCGCCACCGCCGCCACGGCCACCGCGAGGCCGGGCACCGCCCATTCC
>NZ_BAAJYR010000634.1:0-1456 GCF_057546605.1 Acidovorax sp. KPB24-03
GAAGGCGATGCCGTCGATCACGCCGATGATGTCGGAGATCTGCCGCGAGCTGTCGTTGATGTCCTTCATGGTCTTGACCACCTGGGTCACCACGCCGCCGCCCTGGGTGGCCACCGTGGTCGCGTCCTGGGCCAGCTGATCGGCCTGCTTGGCGTTGTCGGCGTTGTTGCGCACCGTGGTGCTGAACTGTTCCATGGTCGATGCCACCTGCTCCAGCGCGCTGGCCTGTTCTTCGGTGCGCTGGCTCAGGTCGGTGTTGCCCGTGGAGATTTCCATCGATCCGGTGGCGATGGAGTCGCTGGCGTTGCGCACCTCCGCCACGATGGACACCAGGCTCTGCTGCATGGTGCCCAGCGAGGCCATGACGCTGCCGGGCAGGGCGTTGGCGAGGTCGGACATGTCGGACAGGTCACCCTGCGCCACGCGCTGGGCGGCGAGGCTCAGCTCGGAAGGCTCGGCACCGAGCGAACGGGTGAGGCTGCGCGTGATGAGCACGCCCGCGACGGCGGCCGCGGCGAAGGCCAGCAGGCAGGCGCCGATCAGCAGGGACCGCTGGAAGCGGAACTCGGCCTCGGCTTCCTTGACCAGGGCGATCGCCCGCTGGTCCGTGGCGAGCGAGTATTCGTTCGTCTTGGCGATCAGCGCGGCCAGCAGGGGGCGGCATTCCGCGTTCATCTTGGTGGTGGCCTGCTCACGCTGGCCCGACACGGCCAGGTTGATGATGTCCAGGGCCACGGTGCCGTAGGCCTGCTCCACCTTGTCGATCTCACCCACCAGGGTCCTGATGGCCGGGGGGACCTCGCCGTGGCTGACCATGTCTTTCAGCTTGGCCATGTTGGCCTGCACGTCCTTGTGCGCCTCGATCGCCGCCGCCTTCTCCACCGCCACGTCGGCATCGCTCTTCACCAGCACCAGGTTGCGGGCCGCGATGGCCCGGCGGTCCACCGCCATGCGTATCTGCTCGGACAGCTTGGCGCGGGCGGCCACGCCGTGCACGTAATCGCTGAAGTTCTCGTTGGCCCCGTTCAGCCCCCACACCGCCACGCTGGAGGCCAGCAGTACGAGCAAGGCCAGCACCCCGAAGGAAAGCGTCAACTGGGCTTTGACGGTGAGATTTCGCAGCGACATAGGGCACTCCAAATGGGTTATTTGATAAATATGATTCAAATGATAAGCAACATTCTGTAAAAGTAAAGGTGAATCGACCCTAGATTGGCCATGAAGTTGGGCTATGCCAATAGGCGGAAAGCACCGGGCTGTAGCGAAAAGGAAACGCTGCCGTCGACCGCCATTAGCATGCGCGCATGCCGCAGCCGTCTCCCGCCTCTGCCGTCCTTGCCACGCCTGCCATGGCGCGCCCCTGGCGCTGGCCCTGGTGGCTGGCCGGGGTGCTCGCGGGAGCGGCGCTGCAGCTCACGCAGGCGACGTTGTGGCCGCTGGCCGCCTATGCGGCGGC
>NZ_BAAJYR010000635.1:0-1441 GCF_057546605.1 Acidovorax sp. KPB24-03
CTTCATCGTTCTCGACCTCGATGAGCTGGTCCTTCTGCGCATGCAGCCACAGTTGCTCGGCCCCGGCCTTGTCCTCGAAGCGGATAGCGTTGGCATCGCCCGCGCCGTTCTTCAGGCCGTCGCCGAAGGCCCCGCCCTTGCTGGATTTGGTCTTGATGCCCGATTGCGTGGCGTTGCCCGGCAGGGCCCACGGCGGCATGTTGTCGGCGTTGTAGACGCAGCCGGTGATGATCGGGTAGTCCGGATCACCATTCAAAAAATCCACGATGACCTCGTGGCCGATGCGCGGGATGAACATGGCCCCGAAGCCTGACCCTGCCCAGCCACTCGATACACGCACCCAACAACTGGAGTTCTCGTTCATCGCCCCGATGCGGTCCCAGTGGAACTGCACCTTGACGCGGCCGTACTGGTCGGGCCAGATCTCTTCGCCGGGCGGGCCTACCACCACCGCCGTCTGCGGACCGGTGGTGCGCGGCTTGCGCGTGGTGCGCTCAGGGGTGTAAGGCAGGCTGGTGGGTTGGGCTTGCAGGGTGAATTTCTGGAACGACCCCTCTTCCTGCGGCGTGCCCTTGGGGCCGGGCGCGGCGGCGCTGACCTGGGGGTTTTCCTTGAAGTGGTATTCGAGGCCGGTCAGCAGGTACTGCTGGTTCTGGTCTTCCCGCGGGTAGTTCTCCAGCGTGAAGGTGTAGCCGGGGGCGAGCGCCCGGTGACGCGACTGGCCCCGGACGGTGCTTTGGCCGGTGAGGCTCGATTGCAGACGCACTCGGGCATAGGCTTCGCCGTCGCCGAACTGGGTGTAGCCACCCGGCCATTCGTAGACTTCGTGGGCGTCGTGCGCGTGGCCCGGCGGGGTCTGGCGCATGTTGGACAGGTCGGCACGGGGTTTCTGGAAGTCGTAGTCGTCGTTGTAGTGCCGCCCGGAGTGGATGGCCTGGTGCAGTTCCCAGGCATGGATGTTCTCCTTGTCGGCGACCGCCGCCTTCTCCGGGGGATAGAACGGGATGACCGCCGCCCCCGGTAGCGGGCTGTGCGAGGCGACGATGTCGTCCGCCAGGATCAGGGTGTGCTGGCCGGCGGCATGCTCGAAGTAGTAGTACGCCCCTTCGTGCTCCAGCAGCCGGGACACGAAGTCGCAATCGCTCTCGCCGTATTGCACGCAATAGTCCCAGCTGCGGTAGCTGCGGGTGAGCCTCTTTTGCAGGGGGTAGCCGTATTTGCCCAAGACCTCTTCGACGATCTCCGGCGCGGTCTTGTTCTGGAATATCTTGAAATCGGTCTTGCGGGTGGCCAGCCACAGCCAGGGCTGCAGGCGCAGACGGTACGAGTAGGAGCGGTGGTCCTCGCCCTGCATGCCGAAGCGGGTGACGATGCCGTCCAGGTAGCGCCGGCCCCCGCCCTGCGTTTCCACCACGATCGTGCGTTCTTGCCCAGCAGCGCC
>NZ_BAAJYR010000636.1:0-1439 GCF_057546605.1 Acidovorax sp. KPB24-03
CGGAGCGGCGGCCGGCGCTGGCGCGGGCTCGTCCTTCTTGCCGCAGCCGGCCAGGGCGGCGGCGGCCACGGCGGAAAGCGCGGCCACCTTGAGCAGCGAGCGTTTGTGCAGATCGGTCATGTCGGTTCCTTCGAGGAAAAAAGTGAGGGGAAAGGCAACGAAAAAATAAATTATCGGGGGCCCGTGCAGCACCGCGCGGGCCGTGCGGGTCACGACCCGGGATGGAACGGCTTGCCAAGCGAGGCCGGCATGTTCACGCGGATCCAGGCCGGGTTGCGCGAGATCAGCGCCAGCACCACGATGGTGGCCACGTAGGGCAGCATGCTCAGCAGCTGGCTGGCCACCTGCACGCCCGTGGCCTGCAGGTGGAACTGCAGCATGGTCACGCCGCCGAACAGGTAGGCACCAAGCAACACCCGTGCCGGCCGCCAGGTGGCGAAGGTGGTAAGGGCCAGCGCGATCCAGCCGCGGCCGGCCACCATGCCCTCCACCCACAGCGGCGTATAGACCGTGGAGATGTACGCGCCCGACAACCCGCAAAGCGCCCCCCCGGCCACCACGGCCGCCAGGCGGATGCGCCGCACCGGGTAGCCCAGCGCATGGGCCGACTCGGGCGACTCGCCCACCGAGCGCAGCACCAGACCGGCGCGCGAGCGGTACAGGAACCACACCAGCCCCGCCACCAGCGCCATGGTGAGGTACACGAGGGGGTGCTGGCGGAACAGCGCGGGCCCGACGATGGGCAGGTCGCCCAGCCCGGGCACGGCGTACTTGGGCAGCTCCGGCAGCTTGGCCTGCACGTAGCGGATGCCCGCGAAGGCGGAAAAGCCCACCCCGAACAGGCTCAGCGCCAGGCCCGTGGCGTACTGGTTGGTGTTGAGCCAGATCACCAGCACGCCGAAGATGGCCGCCAGGAAGGCCCCCGCCGCCATGCCGGCCGCGAAGCCCAGCCAAGTGTTGCCCGTGTGCACCACGGTGGCGAAGCCCGCGATGGCGGCGCAGAGCATCATGCCCTCGGCCCCCAGGTTGACGATGCCGGCCTTCTCGTTGATGAGCAGGCCCAGGGCGGCGATGGCCAGCACGGTGCCCGCGCTCAGCGTGGCGCCTAGAAGCAGTGCGTACGATTCCATTTAAGCGGCCCTCCCCTGGGACCCAACCCACCGCACGCGGTAGGCGATGAGCGTGTCGCACGCCAGCAGCGTGAACAGCAGCAGGCCCTGGAACACGCCCGTGAG
This sequence comes from Acidovorax sp. KPB24-03, assembly GCF_057546605.1. NCBI lineage: Bacteria > Pseudomonadati > Pseudomonadota > Betaproteobacteria > Burkholderiales > Comamonadaceae > Acidovorax > Acidovorax sp. KPB24-03. Next base: position 1,236 of record NZ_BAAJYR010000636.1, read on the forward strand.
CGACTTGGGCAGGCCCAGGCGCGACTGCGCCAGCTCGCCGCCGATGTAGAACATGCTCATCAGCACCGCCGAGAACACCATGCCCACCGGGTGCAGCCGCCCCACGAACGCCACGATGATGGCCGCGAAGCCGTAGCCCGCCGGCACGTAGGGCGTGAGCTGGCCGATGGGCCCCGCCACCTCCAGCGCGCCCGCCAGGCCCGC
>NZ_BAAJYR010000637.1:0-1438 GCF_057546605.1 Acidovorax sp. KPB24-03
CAGGGCAGAGCGGCCGCGGCGGCGCCGCGCGGCGTGCGGTCGGCGGCGCTCAATGCAGCACCCGCTCGGAAGCAGCCAGGAACGCCAGCAGCGCGCCGTCGAAGCCGTCGGGGTCTTCCAGCTGCGGCCAGTGGCCGACGTGGGGCAGGTCCAGGTGGCGCGCATCGGGCAGCACCTGCGCCAGCGCCTGCAGCGCCTCGGGCGGGGTGCATCGGTCCTGCTCGCCGCCCAGCAGCAAGGTGGGCATGTGCAGTCGCGACAGCTCGGCCGCGCTGCGCGCGAACGTGGGCAGCGCCTCCAGCGCGCGGCGGTAGGCCGAGCGGTGCACCTGGCCCATGGCGTGGCCGGCCAGGCGCACGCCCTCGGGCAGTGCGCCGGTGCCGATGTGGCGCGGCACCAGGCGCTGGGCGATCTGCTCCATCGACTGGCCGGCATCCAGTTCGGCCAGGCGCGGCGCCACCCATTCGTCCAGGCTGTGCGCATCCAGGGCCGGCCCGCCGCTGCACAGCACCAGCCGGCGCACCAGCGAAGGCTCGCGCAGCGCCACCTCGATGGCGATCATGGCGCCCAGGCCGTGGCCCACCAGCACGGCGGGGCCGCACTGCAGCGCCTGCAGCAACTGCACGCAGCTGTTGGCCAAGCCCTTGAAGCTGTAGGGCTCGATGGGGGCGCTGCGGCCGTAGCCGGGCATGTCCCAGGCCACGGCGCGGTAGCCGGCCGTCGCCAGGGTCTCGACCTGGGGAGCGAAAGTGAGGTGGTCGCCGTCCGCGTCGTGCAGCATGAGCACGGTGGGTCCGGAGCCGAGGGTCGTGAAAGTGGGTAGAAGGGCCATGAAGAGAACGGCAGGCGCCGCGGCCGCCGGCAGCAAATCGCCAGGCGCCGGACCATAATAGCCGACCCCTTCCCTCCGGCCGCCCGCGCCCGCGCCTTCGTGAACAGCCCCCTGCACCGCCCCATCGCCGCCCGTCCGCCCGGTTTCTCCACGCGCGAGTTCCGCGATGCGCTGGGCATGTTCGCCACGGGCGTGACCATCGTCACCGCGCGCGGCCCGGACGGCGGGCTCATCGGCCTCACGGCCAGCTCCTTCAATTCGGTTTCGCTGCAGCCCCCGCTGGTGCTGTGGAGCCTGGCGCACAAGGCCTCCACGCTGACGGCCCTGTCGGCCGGCTCCCACTACGCGATCAACGTGCTGGCGGCCGACCAGCGCGCCCTGGCCGAGCGCTTCGCCTCGCGCGGCGTGGACCGCTGGGCCGGCGTGGCCCACCAGCCGGGCATCGCCGGCGCCCCGGTGCTGGACGGCGCCGCGGCGGTGTTCGAGTGCTTCAACCGCAGCCAGTACGTGGAGGGCGACCACACGATCTTCGTGGGCGAGGTGGAGCGCTGCAGCCACCGCACGGGCGCCTCGCCGCTGCTCTACCACGGCGGCACGTTCTACACC
>NZ_BAAJYR010000638.1:0-1437 GCF_057546605.1 Acidovorax sp. KPB24-03
GGCGTCTGCGCATGCGCGGTGACCGCCATGCCCGCCAGGCCACCGGCCAGCGTGGCCTGCATGCCGCCCGCCATCAGCATGGCGAGCACGTCGCGGCGCGTGGCGCCCCGCCGCAGCGAGTCCATCACGCGAAGGCTTTCTTGGGGACCGACGAGGGTGTCGAACGGGGTGCGGCTGTCGCTCATGGTGATGCTCCTGTGACGGGTGGCAGTGGGGGGGTGAACGGGGATCTTGGAATGGTGCGAATCAAGGGAAGGTGGCAGGCGCCCGCTGGGGCGTCAGGCCAGCCGGTCCTTCAGGCGGTAGTACAGCCCCACCGCCGGCAGGAACCACGGCGGGCCGAAGTGGCCGGGCACGGCGGGCCAGCCGCGGCCGCGCCAGGGATTGGCCTCAGCATCGCCGGCCATCACGGCGGCCATGCGCTCGCCCATGTGCACCGACATCTGCGTGCCGTGGCCGCTGTAGCCCATGGAATAGAACAGGCCGTCGCGCTCGCCGGCGTGCGGCAGGCGGTCCTGCGTCATGTCCACCAAGCCGCCCCAGCAGTGGTCGATGCGCACGCGGCCCAGTTGCGGGAAGGTCTGCGCCAGGCCGGCGCGCAGGATCTCGCCGCTGGCGGCGTCCTGCTGCGGGCTGGAGATGGCAAAGCGCGCCCGGCCGCCGAACACCAGCCGGTGATCGGCCGTGAGGCGGAAGTAGTGGTGGATGTTGGCGATGGTGACGTAGGTGCGCCGCTCGGCCAGCAGGGCCTGCGCGCGCGCCGCGCCCAGCGGCTCCGTCACCACGATGAAGCTGCCGATGGGCACGATGCGCCGTCGCAGCCAGCCGAACGTGCCGTAGCCGCCGTGGCGCGAGGCGCCGGTGGCCAGCAGCACCTGGCTGGCCTGCACCGCGCCGCGCGCGGTGTGCAGCCGGTGCACCTGGCCCTGCACGCGCTCGATGCGGTCCACGCAGGTGCCGGTGTGGATCTGCGCGCCCTGGCGCTGGGCGGCCAGGGCCAGCCCCTGGGCGAACCGCCCCATGTGCATCTGCGCGCTGCGCCGGTACAGCAGCCCGCCTTCGAAGCGGTCGCTCTGCACCTCGGCGCGCACCCGGGCGGCGTCGAGGATCTCCACGTCGGTATCCACCCCGTCGGCGATGAGCCGCTCGGCACTGCGCCGCAGCGCCTCCAGGTGGTGGGGCCGGGTGGCGAGCTTGAGCTTGCCATGGCGCAGGAAATCGCAGTCGATAGCCTCGTCGCGCACGATGCGGGCCACGGTGTCCACCGCGGCGTCGTAGGCGTGGTACCAGGCCCGGGCCTGCGCCACGCCGACCTTGGCGGCCACCTCGGCATAGTCCACCGCCAGGCCGTTGTTGACGTGGCCGCCGTTGCGGCCCGATGCCTCGGGTGCCACGCTGGCGCCCGCCTCCAGCACCGCCACGCTCGCGCCGCGCCGG
>NZ_BAAJYR010000639.1:0-1435 GCF_057546605.1 Acidovorax sp. KPB24-03
CAGCGCAATATCCACTAGGGCATCATGCTATTTATTTAATAGCATCCGGCAGCCACGCCTTGGCAGGCTTTCAGCGCCCCACCACGGACCAGCCGGCGCGCTGGTCGGTCTTGTCGTTCTCGTACTCCCACGCCGTGCCGCAGCGGTCGCACTGGTAGCGGGTGATGGTGACGAGGCCGTGGTCGCGCTCTTCCTTGCGGTTGCCGCGCTGCACCAGTTCGGCATGGCCGGGGGCGCGGCGCCAGTTGCGCTGGATGCCGGCGCAGCCATCGCACAGCTCCATCTTCTTCAATTCGCTCTGTCGAGCCGGGTCCTGGGTCATGGGGTTTTCTGCCGCGTTGGGGATCGAGGGCGCCCTGGGGGCGAGGGCCGCTACTTTAACCAACGGGGCGGCAAGGGCCACGGCGCCCTGCCGCACCGGCTCGCACCAACCGCGCCGGGCTCAGGCCGTCGCCGGCTGCTGCACGCGCAGAAAGCCCCCGGGCGGCGGCCCGCCCGCCGGCGCGGCCAGTTGCACCGTGCGCGCCGGCACGGCGAAGTCCACGCCCAGCGCGGCGAGTTCGCGCATCAGCGACAGGTTGATGCGCTGCTGCAGGTCCATGTACACGTTGTAGGCCGGGTCCAGCACGATGTAGACCACCTCGTACTGCAGCCCGTTCTCGACGAAGCCCTGCAGGTGCGCGCGGTCGAAGCGCGCCTGGCCTTCGGCCTCGATGATGCGGCGCACGGCCTGCGGCACCGCCTCGGCCTGCTCGGCCGTGGTGCCGTAGGGCACGCGAAACTGGAACACGATGCGCCGCTCCTGCAGGTAGCGGTAGTTGTTGATGGTCTGCTTGAGCAGGTCGGTGTTGCTCATCACCACCTGCTCGCCGCCCAGGCTGCGGATGCGCGTGGTCTTGAGGCCGATGCGCTGCACCGTGCCCGCGACGCCGCCCACCACGATGAAATCGCCCGCATCGAACGGCTTGTCCACCGCGATCGCCAGCGAGGCGAACAGATCGCCCAGGATGCTCTGCACCGCCAGCGCCACCGCGATGCCGCCCACCCCCAGGCTGGCCACGAACGCCGTGATGTTCACCCCCAGGTTGGACAGCATGGCCAGCAGCACCGTGGCCCACAGCAGCGTGCGCAGCCCCCAGGACAGCAGTGTGGCCGACGCGCTGAACGGCGCCGCGTCGCCCGTGGCGGCCAGGCCGTGGTGCATGCGGTAGCGCGCGATCCCCAGGGCCACCGCGCGCGTGCCCCACAGCCCCACCTGCAGCGCCAGTGCCAGGAACCACAGCTGCCCCACGCGCGTGGCCCAGCGGCCCGGCAGATCGAGCATCCCCACGCCCACCAGCACGGCCGCCACGAACACCAGCAGCCGGCTGGTGCCGGCCAGCAACTCGTACACCACGCCCGCCGTGCGGTGGCTGCCGCCCTGCGCTTCGGCCGG
>NZ_BAAJYR010000640.1:0-1435 GCF_057546605.1 Acidovorax sp. KPB24-03
CGCCCGGCCGCGGCGCGGTCGGCGTCCGGCTCCGAGGACGACTGGGAAACGTTCTGAAAAGCCGGAAGGCCGGGTGCGGGCCAAGCCAGGCGCAGGCCCCGGCGCCCGGCACCCGGGCGCTCAACGCGGCAGGGGCTGTTTGCTGCAAAATTGATAGCTAATCAGGCAATCGATCCGCCGGCGTGAGGCCTGCTTTCCCATGAATGGGCCCCGGCAGCGCCCGTGCCCGCCGGGCCGCACGATGGCCCGGCGCGGCCCCTTCAAAGCTGCGCGCCTTCCACCAGAAACTGCACCCGCCGATCGCCCTTCCACTCGTTCACGTCCAGCCGGAACGCCAGCAGCACGCGCGAGGGCAGCGGTTCGGTGTGGCCGAACCAGATGCCGTCCACCGGCTGGCCCTGGTGCAGCAGCTTGAGCGACAGGTGGTGCTTGTTCTCGCCCACCAGGCGCTGCGACAGCACCTCGACCTCTTCGCTGAAGGTGGGCGGCGCAAAGCCCTGGCCCCAGACCTCGCGGTGCAGGGTGTCCACCATGTCCGCGCGGCAGTATTCGGGGGCCAGGGGCCCGTCGGTGTCGAGCCGGCGGGTGAGCGTGGCGGCGTCCAGCCACTCCTGGGCGACCTGGGCGAAGGCGCGCTCGAAGGTGGCGAAGTGTTCCTCGGCCACCGTGCAGCCGGCCGCCATGGCATGGCCGCCGAACTTGAGCAGCGTGCCCGGGTGGCGCTTGGCCACGAGGTCGAGCGCGTCGCGCAGGTGAAAGCCTGGAATGGACCGCCCCGAGCCCTTGAGTTCGTGCCCCTTGCCCGGCGCGGCGCTGGCGGCGAAGACGAAGGTCGGGCGGTGCAGCTTGTCCTTGATGCGCGAGGCGACGATGCCCACCACGCCTTCGTGGAAGTCGGGGTCGAACACGCTGATGGCCGGCGGGGGCTCGGTGCCTTCCTCGAACAGGCTCTCGGCCATGAGCAGCGCCTGCTCGCGCATGCCGCCCTCGATCTCGCGGCGCTCGCGGTTGATGGCATCGAGCGTGCGGGCGAGTTCGGCGGCGCGGCCGGGGTCGTCCGTCAGCAGGCATTCGATGCCCAGCGTCATGTCCGCCAGGCGCCCCGCGGCGTTGATGCGCGGCCCCAGGGCGAAGCCGAAGTCGAAGGTGGTCGCCACGGGCGCCTTGCGGCCCGCGGCGTCGAACAGCGCGGCGATGCCCGCCGGCATGGCGCCCGCGCGGATGCGGCGCAGGCCCTGCGCCACCAGGCGGCGGTTGTTGCTGTCGAGGCGCACCACGTCGGCCACGGTGCCCAGCGCGACCAGCGGCAGCAGCGGCTCCAGCTTGGGCTGGCTGGCCTTGTCGAACACGCCGCGTTCGCGCAGCTCGGCGCGCAGCGCCATCAGCACGTAGAACATGACGCCCACGCCGGCGATGGATTTGCCTCTCGAAGGTG